>JBPCPD010000213.1:0-12033 GCA_050999535.1 Thermoleophilaceae bacterium | reverse complement strand
CGTCGTCAGCGGGCTGATCAAGCCGCGCAAGACGCGGCAGAAGCTCGTCGTGCTGCTAGAGCGCCGCGAAGCTGACGGGCGCTACCGCCGCGTCTCGCGCACGCCGGGGATCGCGCGGCGCGGGCGTGTCCGAGCCGGCCTGACGCTGTTCGACCCGGGCGACTACCGCATCACCGTGCGGTCTGGACGTGACCGGCTCAACGCGCTCGGGATGTCCGAGCGACTGTTCGTGCGCGGCGTCTGACGGTCGCGCCGCGCGAGCACCGCAGCCCGATCGCCGGGGGAGGAGCGCAGCGCGATCGTCGATCGCGCGAGCACCGGACCCGGTTCTCCTCGGCCGAGCACCGCAGCGAGACCATTAGGGCCGCCTAACGAGATCCGATACGGTGGCGGGTGCGTGCCGGCGACTAAGACCGTCAAGACCATCAAGGCCAAGAAGCAGTGCTGCAAGAGCGGCCCGCGCTGCAAGCGCTGCCCCGTGGTCCTCAAGCGCCTGTCCAAGGAGGGTCTCGCCGAGCGTGTGGGCAAGCGCTCCTACGTCGTCGAGATGCCGCTGCCCAAGAAGAAGCTCAAGGCCGCTCGGGCCCGTTAGCGCGTTCCATCAGCGCGAGAGCCGAGCTTCCGAGGACGCAGGGAACGACGCGTGCTCTGCACGCGCGCGACCGAGGACGAGGGAGAGGGGCGGCTATCGCGCCGCTGGCTACTCCCACTCGATCGTGCCGGGAGGCTTGCTCGTCACGTCGAGCACCACCCGGTTGACCTGGCGCAGCTCGTTGATCATGCGCGAGGCGACGCGCTCGAGCAGGTCGTAGGGCAACCGCGCCCAGTCGGCGGTCATCGCGTCGTCGCTGGTGACCGCGCGGATGACCACCACATAGCCGTAGGTGCGTCCGTCTCCCTGCACGCCGACGGTCCGTAGATCGCCCGGCAGCACGCAGAACGACTGCCACAGCTCGCGATAGAGCCCGGCGCGGCGGATCTCGTCCTGGAGCACGAAGTCGGCGTCGCGCAGGATCTCGAGGCGCTCCTTGGTGACCTCGCCGCCGACGATCCGGATGCCGAGCCCCGGTCCGGGAAACGGCTGGCGCCAGACGAGCTTCTCCGGCAGGCCGACCTCGATCCCGACACGCCGGACCTCGTCCTTGAACAGCGCACGCAGCGGCTCGACGAGCTCGAGCTCGAGATCCTGCGGGAGCCCGCCGACGTTGTGGTGGGACTTGATCGTCGCCGAGCCGGCGCTGCCGCCGGACTCGATCACGTCGGAGTAGAGCGTGCCCTGGACCAGGAAGCGGGGGTCGCCGATCCGCCCCGCCTCCTCCTCGAAGACGCGGATGAACTCCTCGCCGATGATCTTGCGCTTGCGCTCGGGGTCGGTGACCCCGGCGAGCCGAGCGAGGAAGCGCTGCTCGGCATCGACGGCGACCAGCGGCACCTTGAAGTGGTCCCGGAAGGCGGCTACCACCTGGTCGCCCTCCCCCTTGCGCATCAGCCCGTGGTCGACGAACACGCAGGTCAGCTGATCGCCGACCGCCTTGTGGACCAGCAGCGCCGCGACCGAGGAATCGACGCCGCCCGACAGCCCGCAGATGACCTTGCCGTCGCCGACCTGCTCGCGGATCCGCGCGATCTGCTCCTCGGCGACCGAGGCGGCGCTCCAATCCGGCGAGCAGCCGCAGACGTCGGCGAGGAAGCGCGTGAGGATCTGTGTGCCATAGGGGGTGTGCGCCACCTCAGGGTGGAACTGGATCCCGTAGAGCCCGCGCTCGACGTCCTCGAAGGCCGCCACGGGGGAAGCGGTCGAGCAGGCCAGCGCGACCGCACCGGGTGGGGCCTCGTAGACGGTGTCACGGTGGCTCATCCAGCAGCTCTGCTCGGAGGGCAGCTCCGCCAGCAGGCGCCCGGGGTCGTGCACGCTCAGCGCCGAGCGCCCGAACTCGCCGATCTCCGCTGCCTCGACGCGGCCGCCGAGGCGCAGCACCATCGCCTGCATTCCGTAGCAGATTCCGAGCACGGGAATCCCCTGCTCGAGCAGATCGTCGCGCAGCGCAGGCGCGCCGTCGGCGTAGACCGACGCCGGGCCGCCGGAGAGGATCAGCCCGCGCGGGCGGCGGCGGCTGATCTCCTCCAGCTCGACGTCGTAGGGCAGCAGCTCCGAGAACACGCCACACTCGCGCACCCGGCGCGCGATCAACTGCGAGTACTGGCCACCGAAATCCAGCACCAGCACCTCTTCGCGCTCGAGCGCCATCGCCGCGCTGGCATCGGGAACGGCCAGCAGCCCCGCGTCCGGGCCCTCGGGTGCCCCGTCCGGCAAGGGCTACTCGACCAGGGCCGGGTCGGCCGCGGGCTGGCCCCCGTTGGTGACGCCGTCCGAGGCCGGCGCGGCCCTCGCCGCCGACTGCGCCCCCATACCGATCGCCTGGTCGCGCTGGAGCTGCTTGCCCTCGGTCTGCAGCGAAGGGGCGACCATGACCTCGGCGCGGTGGAAGGAGGGGATGTCCTCGTAGCCGCAGGTGGCCATCGAGGTGCGCAGGCTGCCCATCAGGTTGAAGGTTCCGTCGTTCTCGTGGGCGGGTCCGAGCAGGATCTGCTCGAGCGAGCCGTTCTGGGTCGTCTTGACCCGCGCGCCCCGCGGCAGCTCGGGGTGGAAGGTCGCCATGCCCCAGTGGTAGCCGTGTCCCGGCGCCTCGTAGGCGCGCGCCAGCGGGGAGCCGATCATCACCGCGTCGGCGCCGCAGGCGAACGCCTTTGAGATGTCGCCGCCATTGCGCATGCCACCGTCGGCGATCACGTTGACGTACTCGCCGGTCTCGAGCATGTTCTGCGAACGCGCCGCCGCGACGTCGGCTATCGCCGTCGCCTGCGGGACGCCGATGCCGAGCACGCCGCGCGTGGTGCACGCCGCGCCGGGGCCGACGCCGACAAGCACCGCGACCGCGCCCGTGCGCATCAGGTGCAGGCCGGTCGAGTAGGAGGCACAGCCGCCGACGACGACCGGGATCGGAAGCTCGCGGATGAACTCCTTGAGGTTGAGCGGGGGGCGCGACTCGTCGGTCGAGACGTGCTCGGCCGAGATCACGGTGCCCTGGATGACGAGGATGTCCAGGCCCGCCTCGAGCGCCGCCTCGTAGTGGGTGCGTACGCGCTGGGGCGTCAGCGACGCCGCGCAGACCACACCCTGGTCCTTGACCTCGCGGATGCGCTGGGCCATCAGGTCGACGTCGAGCGGCGCCTGGTAGATGCGCTGCATCTCCGCGGTGGCCTCGTCCTTCTCGAAGCCCGCGATCCGCTCGAGCTGCTCCTCGGCGTCCTCGTAGCGGCCGAAGATGCCCTCGAGGTTCAGGACGGCGAGGCCGCCGAGGTTGCCGACGATGCCCGCGGTGCGCGGCGAGACCACGCCGTCCATCGCCGAGGCGAGCAGCGGCAGCTCGAAGCGGTAGGGCCCGAGCGTCCACGCGATGTCGATGTCGTCGGGGTCGCGCGTGCGGCGCGAGGGGACGATGGCGATGTCGTCGAAGCCGTAGGCGCGGCGGCCCTTCTTGCCTCGACCGATCTCAACTTCCATGGGGCCATCCTAGGTTCGGCGGCGGACGGGGATCCGACACTAGCGACCCTCCCGCGTGGTCGTTCTCCGCAGGTTGCGAGCTTCCCACCGGGGCCTGCGCCAGCCTCGGCGACCATGCCGGCGATCCGGCGCGCCCGTCGCCCGAGAGCAGTTCCTAGTGCGCGGCTTCGATCGCCGCGACCTCGGTCTCCTCGACCTCGACTTCGTCGGTCAGGCGGTGGACCTCACGCGGGTCGATGACCCCGGCGCCGAAGTGCTGCGTCGACTCGGCGCCGCAGGCGACGCCAAAGCGCAGGCAGTCGACGTCGCGGCGGCCGTCGTAGCGGGCGGCGACGTAGCCGGCCAGGAACGCATCTCCCGAGCCGACTGAGGAGACGGGCTCGAGCGGCGCGAACGTGGCCCGGCACAGGCGCCGGGGCCTCGCCGCGTCGGCCTCGTCTCCGAGCAGCGCCAGCGCACCGGCCGGCTGGGTCATGATCGCCTCACGAGCACCGAGGTCGACCATCTCCTGGACCGCAAGGCTGCGATCCTCGTCATCGGCGAACTCGTGCCCGACGAGCTCCTCCGCCTCAAGCTCGTTCGGGCTGACCACGCTCGGTGCCGCGCGCGTGGCCAGGCGCAGCGGATCGCCCTCGGCATCGAGCACCGTGGTCACGTCCAGCTTGCGCAGGCCCTCGACCAGCCGCGCGTAGAGACCGCTGTCGACCCCGCGCGGGAGGCTGCCCGAGAAGACGCACAGCGCTGCTCCCTGGGCGAGGTAGAGCAGCTTGTCGACGAACAGCTCGAGCTCGGCCTCGGACACCGTCGGGCCGCGCTCGTTGATCTCGGTCTGCTCGCCCGAAGTCGGGTCGATGACCGCCGTCGACATCCGCGACTCCTCGCGGATGCGCACGAAGTCGTTGAGGATCGCCTCGTCGGTCAGCACCTCGATGATGCGCGTGCCCGTCGGGCCGCCGGCCATCCCGGTCGCGATCACCGGTTGGCCGAGCGCCTTGAGCGCGCGCGCGACGTTGACACCTTTGCCGCCCGCCATCGAGGTCTGCTCGACCGCGCGGTGGCGGCGGCCGAGGCGAAAGTTGGGCACGGCCAGCGTCTTGTCGATCGCTGCGTTGAGGGTGACCGTGATGATCATCACGTGCAGGCTAGCGGCACCCGGGCGAGAGCAACCTGGCGCATTCGCATTCCCGCGGGGATCTTCAGAGCCCGGAGCGCGCGCGGGAGCGGTCGCTCCTGCGGGCCGCGCGCTCGGAGTCGCGACGCCTGCGCGCGCGCGAACGCCCGAGCAGCAGGATCGAGCCGGCGATCACCAGCAGCGCGATGAACACCACCAGGAACGCCCCCAGCTCGTCCGCGAGCACCCGCAGCGGCCCAGCACCCGGCACCCGCTCGGCGGTGAGCAGCGGGACGCGGCGCACGACCTGCCCGCCGCGGACGATCGAGATCTTACCGACGCGCGTGCCCGCGACGAGCTCGCCCTCGAGCTCGTCGGGCGCGTCGATGCGGGCGCGGACCCGCTCGCCGCGGCGCACGACCAGCGACGCGCCGCGTGCGGGCACCAGGCGCGCGCTCCCGTCACGGTGTGCGATCGCGGCGCTGGCGACGGCACGCTCTGCCACGACCGGCCGCACCCGGCGATACTGGCCGAGGCCGTGGCGCAGCAGCGCGAGGGTGTCGACGTCGCGTGCCGCCTCGCTGGGCTCGCCGAGCACGACGCTGATCACCCGGGCGCCGAGCCGGCTCTCGGCGGCACCCACGAGCACGTAGCCGGCCTCGCTGGTGTAGCCGGTCTTGACCCCGTCGACGAACCCGTAGGCGGCGACCAGCCCGTTGCGGTTGTCGACCACGCGGGGCCGATTGCCCGACTCCAGCGTCGCGGACTCCGAGTCGACGATTGCGGCGAAGCGATCGTTGCGCAGCAGCCGCCGTGCGAGGCTGGCGAGGTCGCGCGCGGTCGAGAAGTTCCCGGCTGCGTCGAGCCCGATCGGGTTGGCATAGCTCGTGTCGTCGAGCCCGAGCTGCCCCGCGCGCTGGTTCATCTGCTCGACGAAAGCCTCGCGCGAGCCCGAGACCCCGTCGGCAAGCGTGGCGGCGGCGTCGTTGGCGCTCTCGAGCAGCAGCGCCTCGAGCAGGTCGGAGACGCGCATGCGCTCGCCGGTGGCGAGATCGATCTTCGACTCGACCGGCAGCGCATCGTAGGCGGGCGCGGCGTAGACGTCGGCGGGCTCTGCCCGCTCGAGCGAGAGCAGCGCGGTCATCAGCTTGGTCGTACTGGCGATCGAGCGGCGCTCGTCGGGGTCCTTTTCGAGGATCACCGAGCCGTCGCGAGCATCGATCAGGATCGCCGCAGCGGCCTCTTGGAGATCGGGAGCGGGGGGCCCGCCCTGGGCCGCTGCTGGGGCGGGGAGCGCGAGGGCGACCAGCGCCAGAAGACAGACCAGCAGGCCGTCGGCGGCGGGGGCGCTCCGCAAGCTCGGGGTTCGACGAGCCGCTAGGGCTCGACGGAGCCTTCCTCGCGCAGCTTGATCTCCTGGCCGGACACGAGCGTCTGGGGGTCGAGCTCGGGGTTGAGCTCCTGAAGCGTCTCGACCGGGACGTCGGTCTCCGCCGCGATCGCTCCCAGCGTATCGCCGGGCTCGACCACGTAGACGGCCTTCTGCGGTGGCTCGCTGGACGGCCGCTCGGTCGTCGTGGGTTCGGTTCTCGGAGCCGCCGCAGGCGATTTGCCGGTCTCCTGCTCGCCGCCGCCGAGGCCCGAGGTGCTGAGCACGAGCACCAGCACGATCGCGAACAGGATCAGCGCGGCCGGCGCGACCAGTCGGACGGGGTTGCGTGAGGATTGCGGGGACATCTGGGTGGATCCGAAGGTCAAGGATAGGGTCGGCGGCGCGGAGTCGAGCCGGACCCGGGCTCCCTAGAGGTTCCACGTGACCGCCCGCAGATCCTCTGCGGCGGCCGCGGCCCGCGCGGCCGGATCGCCGCGGCCCTTGCCGCCGGCGCCGACGATCGACCGCGATGCGGTGATCAACCCTGCCGCCGGGTGGGGCGCGAACGCCGCACCGAGCGCCGCCGGATCGCCCCCCTGGGCGCCAACGCCGGGCATCAGGAAGATCGCCCGTGGCATCAGCTTGCGCAGGCGGGCGAGGCGCTCCGGTCGCGTCGCGCCCGCGACCGCACCGACCATCGAGAGCCCGCACTGCCCCGTCTGCTGCGCGCCCGCGGCGTCGGCCAGCGCCGCGACGCGCTCGTGCAGTGCGTAACCGCCCGCATCAAGGTCCTGCAGGTCCGCGGCGCCGGGGTTGGAGGTCGAGATCAGGAGGAAGACGCCGGCGCCCGTGGCCGCCGCAGCCCCGATCAACGGGTCGAGCGAATCGCGTCCGAGCAGCGGGTTGGCGGTGAACGCGTCGGCGCCGAGGCCCGCGACCGCGCCGAACGGCGTCGGAGTCGATCCGACGAGCGCCTGGGCGTACGCCGAGGCCGTGACGGGCACGTCGCCGCGCTTGCCGTCGGCGATCGCCAGCAGGCCCGCGGCAGCGGCCGCCGCCCGCACCTCGGCCAGCGCCCGCCAGCCCGCAGCGCCGAGGCGCTCGAAGCAGGCGAGCTGGAGCTTGACCGCGACGCACGCGGCCCCGGCGGCATCGATCGCCGCCGCACAGTGGCGCGCGACGGCGTCCGCGGCGCGCTGGGCGGGATCGCCCTCGCCCGGGTCACCGGCCAGCGCGACCGGCCAGAGCAGCGCGGGGTCGGGATCGAGCCCGAGCACGACCCGGCTGCGTCGCTGCTCGACCAGCGCTGCGAGCCGGTCGGCGAAGTGCTCGACCAAGGGGCCAGCTCAGAGAGTCAGCTCTTGACGGACTTCTTGAGAGCCGAGCCCGCCGAGAACCGCGGAACGCGGCTCGCCGCGATCTGGATCTTCTCGCCGGTCTGCGGGTTGACGCCCTGACGGGCGCCGCGCTCGGCCACCGTGAACTTGCCGAACCCGGTGAAGTTGATCTCCCCGCCTCGCTTCAGCGTGCCCTCGATGACCGTGAGCACCGCGTCGACGGCTTCACCGGCGTCGCCCTTCGCAAGGCCGGACTCGGCGGCCACCTGGTCGACGAACTCAGACTTCGTCATCTTTCTCCTCCTTCAAGGGGTACGGACAGTCCGGCGAACCTAACAATGGGCGCGGACGATCGGGCCGCGCCCGGGAGGCCCCGGCGCGCAGCGGATGCCAAAAGTTCGCACTTTGCGGCGTTTCACGTGCGCGCCAGGCTCAGGCGCCCGAGACGGCCATCTCGCCCGATCAGCAGCGATGCGGCGCGCACGCTGCCCCCCGAGGAGCGACCGTCCTGCGCGCGGTGCGGGTGTCGTCGCCGCCGTAGCGCAGGGGCGCACTCGACCACGCGCGCCGCGAGCCGGTGGTCGACGAGCGTCACTCCACCTCTTCGCGCCGCGCGCGGCCCCAGCGTGCCGGCGCGTCCCGCTGCTCAGCCTCGTCGGCCAGCGCGACCATTTTCTCGGCCAGCTCGAGAATCGCGTCGTGACCCTTGGCGCCGGGCGCAAGGACGCGCGGGTCACCGGGGCGGCGGTAGAGCAGCACGCGCGGCCCACGGTCGCGATGGCGGCGCCGCACGGCCGCGGCAACCCCTTCGGCGACGGCGGTCGCCCGCTCGATCGGACCCCGCGGCTGGTCCTTCACGCCGCGGCGCCCTCGGCGCGCAGCGTCTCGCGCAGGTCGTAGAGGACGAGCGCGGGCAGCGCGAGCCGGCGCGCGACGCAGGCGAGCGCCACACGGCTGTCGCGCATCACGAACACCAGCCCGTCGGCGACCTGTGCCTCGATCTGCTCTGTCGGCTCGCTCGCCGTGGCGTCGGCCGCTTCGACGATGCCGTGGGCGAGCTCGGCGAGTCGCCGCGAGCGCTCGCGGTCGGGATCGCTGGAGGCGAGCAGGCCGCCGGCGGCGTCGACGAGCACCGCGGCGCGCACGTCGGCGGACATCTGCACCAGTCGCTCGGGGGCGCTCAGGGGCGGGCTCACGCCGGCCGCGGGAGGGAGGCAGGCCGGTGGCGGAGCATCGCGGTCACAATAGCGCCGTGCCACTGTCCAAGATCTCGTGGATCATGACCGTCGCGATCTGCCTGGTCGCGGCCGTCCTGCTGCTCGTCAGCGGCTATCAGGGCTACTCCGGCGTGCTGCTCGCGATCGGCGCCGCGGCCGCCGTGAACCTGCTCTGAGCGGACCGCTGGAGACTTGAAGCCCTTTGCCGTGAACCTGCTCTAAGCGGACCGCTGGAGATTTGAAGCCCGTATATAGGCAGTCGAGCTCGATTGGCTGATCAGCACCAGCCCCGAATCAGGAGCCCTGGTCGGTCGGCTCGAGGTGGATCAACACGTGCGCGCCGCGCAGACGCTCGCCGATCGCGCCCTGCAGCTCGTGCGAGACCTGGTGTGCGCGCACCAGCGACGTGCCGTAGGCGAACTGGACGTGCAGGTCGACGTCGCGGCGGCTGCCGGCGCGCCGCGCGCGGAGCTTGTGAAAGCCCACGACCTCGGGGGCGCCGTACTGCTCGATCGCCTCCCGCACGCTCGTCAGCTCCTCGGGCGGGAGGGCCTCGTCGACCAGGACGCGCGAGGAACGGGTGATGATGCGGATGCCCGCGGCGACGATCGCGACCGCCACCAGCAGCGCGGTGATCGGGTCCAGCAGCTCGATGCCGGTGACCTCGACGAGCACGAGCCCGACCAGGACGCCGGCCGAGGTCGCCGCGTCGGTGCGCAGGTGCGCGGCGTCGCCCTCCAGCGCGGGGGAGTCGGTCAGGCGCGCTTGGCGGTAGAGGTAGGTCGAGACGCCCAGGTTGGCCACCGCGGAGAAGCCGATCACCGCGATCCCGACCCCGAGCGACTCGACCTGGGGCACGTCGACCAGCCTGCGAACCGACTCGAAGACGATGACGCCCGCCCCGACGAGGATGAGCATCCCCTCGATCGTCGCGGCGAGGTTCTCGATCTTCTCGTGGCCGTACGGATGATCCGCGTCGGCCGGCTCGTCGGCCTTGCGCACCGAGAAGTAGGCGACGATCGAGGCCAGCAGGTCGATCGCCGAGTGGACCGCCTCGGTGATGATCGCGATCGAGCCGGTGATCGCCCCGGCGGCGAGCTTGAGGCCGATCAGGGCGGCATTCGAGGCAATCGAGAGGCCCGCCGCGCGCGTCTTGCTGGGCGGTCGCTGGGCCGCCGGCCCGATCGCCCGGCCAGGGCCGATCACGCGGCTTGACCGGGTCCCGCCGGCTCCGCGGCCAGCAGTTGCGCCAGCGCGCGCGCCGCCCGGCCGCGGTGACTGATCGCGTCCTTCTCGGCGGGCTCGAGCTCGGCCATCGTGCGCTGCCCGTCGCCGTCGACGGGGACGAAGGCGGGGTCGTAGCCGAAGCCACCGCTCCCACGCGGCGCGTGGGTCATGTGTCCCTCGCAGCGGCCCTCGACCACATCCTCGCGACCGTCCGGGCTGACCAGCGCCAGCGCGCAGACGTAGGCGACGCGCGTGTCGCCCTCGAGCGGCACCTCCGCAAGCAGCTTGGCGAGGTTGTCCTCGTCGTTGGCGTGCTCGCCGGCATAGCGCGCCGAGTAGACCCCGGGCGCCCCCTGGAGGGCGGCCGCTGCGATGCCCGAGTCGTCGGCGACCGCGACCAGTCCGGTCGCGGCGGCGGCCGCGCGCGCCTTGACGAGCGCGTTCTCGGCGAACGTCTGCCCCGTCTCGGGCCCCAGCTCGACGTCGCAGGGGAGCGCCTCGACGGTGTGCTGGGTCAGCAGTGCGCCGAGCTCGCGGAGCTTGTGCGCGTTGCGGGTAGCGAGCACGAGCCGCACCGCGGGCAGCCTCCGGTCAGGCGCGGCCGGCGTCGACGGCGGCGCGCTGCGCGCCCCGCAGGCGGTCGATGCCCGCCGCGGCGAGTACGAGCAGCTCGTCGAGCGAGGTGCGCGACAACGGCGTGCGCTCACCGGTGGCCTGGACCTCAACGAGGCCGCCCTCGCCGGTCATCACGACGTTCATGTCCACCTCGGCGTTGGAGTCCTCGGGGTAGTCGAGGTCGAGCACCGGCGTGCCATCGACGACCCCGCAGGAGACCGCGGCGATCGTTGCGCTGAGCGGCAGCGCGTCGAGCGATCCGCCCTCGACGAGCCGCGCGAGCGCGAGCTCGAGCGCGACGTACCCGCCGGTGATCGCTGCGCAGCGAGTGCCGCCGTCGGCCTCGAGCACGTCACAGTCGATCCAGACCGTGCGCTCGCCGAGCGCCTCGAAGTCGACCACCCCTCGCAGCGCGCGGCCGATCAGCCGCTGGATCTCGACGGTGCGCCCGTCGGGACGGCCCTTTGAGACGTCGCGGCGCTTGCGCTCGCCGGTCGAGGCGGGCAGCATCCCGTACTCGGCGGTCACCCACCCGCGGCCCTGGCCGCGCATCCAGCGCGGCACCTCCTCGTCGAGGTAGGCGGTGCAGATTACGCGCGTGCCTCCCGGCTCGATCAGTGCCGAGCACGACGCGCTGCGCACGAAGCCGGGCTGAATCGCCACGTCGCGCAGATCGCCCGGCGCGCGCCCGTCGTGCCTGCTCACGCGGCCGCCCCCGCGGGCGCGGGCGCGGTACGCACCCCGCCGACGCGCGCGATCGGCAGCGCGAGGAAGCGCACCCCGAGGCGGCGGAACTCCTCCGGATCGCCCGAGGCGAGGAAGTTGTAGTTGCCCCGGCGGCCCGCGGGCGCCGTGGTCCCGCAACGGGCCAGCTCGCGCTCGACGTCGATCGCGATCGCCTCGCCCGACGTCACGACCTCGACCCCGCGGCCGAGCGCGCGCTGGAGCAGCGGGCGCACGAGCGGGTAGTGGGTGCAGCCGAGGATGACGGTGTCGACCTCCGCCTCGAGCAGCGGCTCGCACGCGCGCTGCACGCAGGCGACCGTGCGCTGGTCGACCTCGCCGCCGGCCTGGATCAGCGGCGCGAGCTCGGCCGAGGCGACGGAGGTCAGCCGCGCGCGTCCTCCGGAGGCGTCGGCCAGTGCGCGCTCGTAGGCACCGCTGGCGACGGTCGCCGGCGTGGCGATCATTCCGACGTGACCGTTGCGCGTCCTGGCGGCGGCCACGCGCGACTCGGGCGTGACGACGCCGATCACGGGCACCCGCCCCGTGAGCTCGTCGGCCAGCATGGGCAGAGCAGCCGCGGTGGCCGAGTTGCATGCGATCACGAGCAGCTTGGCGCCGCGGTCGAGGAGGATCTCGGCGAGCTCACGCGCGTACCCACGCAGCTGCTCGGGCGAGCACTCGCCGTAGGGGAAGCGGGCGGTGTCGCCGAGGTAGAGAAAGTCCTCGTGCGGCAGCGAGACCAGGCACTCGTGCAGCACGGTCAGGCCGCCGACCCCGGAATCGAAGACGGCGACCGGCAGCTCTGCGACTTCCGCGCCCACGCGAGCATCCTGTCAGGCGGACCGGTCACGGGTGGCGCGGGG
>JBPCPD010000202.1:0-4783 GCA_050999535.1 Thermoleophilaceae bacterium | reverse complement strand
GGGCAACGGCGCGACGGCGGGCGACGCCTCGGCCCCGGCCGGCGCGGGCGACGGCGACGCCAACGCGACCCCGGTCGCGGCACGCGTGGCCGCCGGCCACGGCATCGACCTCACCTCGGTCAGCGGCACCGGCCCGCGGGGGCGGGTGACCAAGCAGGATGTCGAGGCCGCCATCGACGGCACAGCATCGACCCCAGCGGCTGCGCCCGCCGCGCCGGCGGGCGGCTCTTCGAAGCCGATCCGCGGTCCAGCCGCGACGCTCGTGCGCTTCATGGATGCCAGCCGCTCGATCCCGACCGCGACGAGCTTCCGCACGTTGACCGTCGAGGTGCTCGCCGAGCGCCGCGCCGCGCTGAAGGCCGCCGGGCGCAGGCTCTCCTTCACCCATCTGATCGCCTGGGCGATCGTGGCGGCTGCCCGCGAGCTGCCGGTGATGGCCGACGCCTTCGAGGAGGTCGAGGGCAAGCCCCACCGCGTGACCCCGGGCTCGATCAGCCTCGGCATGGCGGTCGACGTCGAGCGCAAGGGCTCCCGCTCGCTGGTCGTCCCGGTGCTGCGCGACGCGAGCTCCAAGACGTTCGCCGAGTTCGTCGCCGCCTACGACGAGGCGATCGCCGGCGCACGCGACAACACGCTCGCGCCCGACGCCTACCAGGGCGCGACGATCACGCTGACCAACCCGGGCGGCATCGGCACCGTCGCCTCAGTTCCGCGGCTGATGCCCGGCCAGGGCACGATCGTCGCCATCGGCGCGATCGGCTATCCGCCCGGCCTCGGCGCCGTCGAGCCCGAGCGCCTGACCGAGCTCGGGGTGCAGAAGGTCATGACGATGACCTCGACCTACGACCACCGCGTCATCCAGGGCGCCGAGTCGGGTGCGTTCCTGAAGCGCATCGACGCCCTGCTCCAGGGCGACGCCGGCTTCTACGACGACGTCTTCGCGGCACCCGAGAGTGGCGCGCCACCCGCCGAGCCCGCCGCCGCGGCCAACGGCGGCATGGCCGCCTCCGCGCCGACTGCAGCCGAGCCTGTGCCCGGCCAGGCGGCTCCGGGCTCGCCGCCCGGCGTACCCGACGTGGCACTGCTGCAGGCCGTGCAGGCCGCCACCTCGATCGTCAAGGCCCACCGCATGCAGGGCCACCTGGCGGCTCGTCTGGACCCGCTCGGCGCCGAGCCGCGTGGCGATCCCTCGCTCGATCCTGCGACCGTGAGCCTCACGGCCGAGCTGATGGAGCGGATTCCCGCCTCGGTGCTGCGCGTGGCCGTGCCGGGCGAGACCTTCGCCGATGCCCTGCCGCACCTGGTCGAGACCTACACGGGGACGATCGCCTACGAGATCGAGCACATCGCCGGCCACAACCGGCGTGTGTGGCTGCGCCAGAACATCGAGGCCGGCACCTACCGCAAGCCGCTGGCCGAGGACGAGCGCCTGCGCCTGCTCACACGGCTCTCCGAGGTCGAGGCGCTCGAGGGCTACCTGCACAAGGCGTTCCTGGGCAAGAAGCAGTTCTCGATCGAGGGACTCGACGTGCTGGTCCCGATGCTCGACGAGACGATCGAGCTGTCCGCGGGCGCGGGCGCACGCGAGGTGATCGTCGGCATGGCCCACCGCGGCCGGCTGAACGTGCTCGCCCACACCGTCGGGCGCCCGTACGAGTCGATCCTCGTCGAGTTCGAGGGCGAGCAGCAGCTCTCCACCGACACCGCGGCCCCCGAGGGCGGGACCGGCGACGTCAAGTACCACTACGGCGCCTCGGGCACCTACCACACGCAGGCCGGCAAGGACGTGACGGTCCGCCTCGCGCCCAACCCGAGCCATCTCGAGTACGTCAACCCCGTGATCGAGGGAAGCACCCGCGCGGACCAGACCAGCCGCAGGGGGCGCGAGATCAGCCACGACCCGAGCCTCGTCGTGCCGATCCTGATCCACGGCGACGCCGCCTTCCCGGGCCAGGGCGTCGTCGCGGAGACGCTGACGCTGCAGGCCCTGCCCGGCTACACGACCGGCGGCACGGTCCACATCATCGCCAACAACCAGCTCGGCTTCACGACCGACCCACGGGAGAGCCGCTCGACGCGTCACGCGTCCGACCTCGCCAAGGGCTTCGACATCCCGATCATCCACGTCAACGCCGACGACGTGGAGGCGTGCATCGCCGCGGTGCGTCTCGCCGTCGCGTTCCGCAACGAGTTCGGCCGCGACGCGCTGATCGACCTGATGGGCTACCGCCGCTTCGGCCACAACGAGACCGACGAGCCCGCCTACACCCAGCCGCGCATGTACGAGGCGATCAAGAGCCACCCGCCGGTGCGCCAGGTCTATGCCGACGAGCTCGAGCAGGCGGGCACCGTCACGGCCGACCAGGCCAAGCAGCTCGGCGACGCGGCCTACAAGCGGGTCGCCGACGCGCACGCGGCGCTCAAGGAGTCGATCGCCGGCCCTCCGGAGAGCGGCGTCCACGAGGTCGACCGCACGAGGAGCCGCGAGCCGCACACGACGCTGCCGGGGGATCTGCTCGGGGCCCTGAACGAGTCCCTGACCAAGGTGCCCGACGGCTTCAACGTGCACCGCAAGCTCAAGCCGTTCCTGCAGCGGCGCCGCGACGCCGCCGAGGGCGGGCCGGTCGACTGGGCCCACGCCGAGTCGCTCGCGTTCGCCTCGCTGCTGGCGCTCGGCGTCCCCGTACGGCTGACCGGCCAGGACACCGAGCGTGGCACCTTCAGCCAGCGCCACCTCGTGCTGCACGACGCCGAGGACGGCGAGCGGTACTGCCCGCTGGCGAACCTCTCGCGCGCGGTCGCGCCACTCGAGCTGCACAACAGCCCGCTCTCCGAGCAGGCATGCCTCGGCTTCGAGTACGGCTACAGCGTCCGGGACCCCGACGCGCTCGTGCTGTGGGAGGCCCAGTTCGGCGATTTCGTCAACTCCGCGCAGGTGATCATCGACCAGTTCCTCACGTCGGGCCTGGCGAAGTGGGGGCAGACCTCGCGCCTGACCCTGCTGCTGCCCCACGGCTACGAGGGATCGGGCCCCGAGCACTCCAGCGGACGGGTCGAGCGCTTCCTGCAGGCCTGCGCGGAGGGCAACATGCGGGTGGCGAACGTGACGACCCCGGCGCAGTACTTCCACCTGCTCCGGCGCCAGGCGCTGGTATCCAAGGCGCGGCCGCTGGTCGTGATGACGCCCAAGAGCCTGCTGCGCCTGCCCGCCGCGACCTCGACGATGGAGGACCTCTCCGAGGGCGCGTTCCGGCGCGTGCTCGACGACCCCTCGCGGCCGGGCGCCGCCGAGGACGTGACCAAGCTGGTGCTCTGCTCGGGCAAGGTCTACTACGACATCGTCGGCCACCAGGAACGCGGCCGGGCCGAGCACATCGCCGTCGCGCGGGTCGAGATGCTCTACCCGTTCCCAGACAACGACCTCACCGAGCTGATGGCGCGCTACCCCAACCTCCAGCGGGTCAAGTGGGTGCAGGAAGAGCCGCGCAACATGGGCGCGCGGGCTTTCATGCGCCGCCGGATGGCGGGAATCCTGCCGCGCGAGCTCAGCTACGAGTACGTCGGGCGCCAGCTGCGCGCCGCGCCGGGCGAGGGCTACACCGCGGCCCACCGCAAGGAGCAGGCCCGGATCGTCAGCGTCGCGCTCGACCTCGAGGAGGACCGGCTCGCGCCGGATCTGTCCGCCGGCCGCCCCCTGATGTAGGAGAGGCTCTGTGCGGTGCTCAGCGTTCGCTAGCCCGCCCGCTCGCCATCGAGCGGGCCACGTCCGCGCCGCCGAGGCGCCGCTGGATCGCACCGACCGGCCGCGGCGCGAGGCCGCCGAGCTTTGCTCCGATACGCAGCGCCAGGGGCGCGACGTCGACCTCGAGCCGGCCGCGCTCGATGCCATCGGCGACCGCGTCGCCGACGTCGGCGGGAGTCGGCAGCCCGACCCACCACGGCAGCTTCGCGCCGCTGTCGTGGAACATGCCGGCGTCGCGGATGAAGCCGGGGTAGACGCAGGTGACCCCGACGCCCGTCTCGGCGAGGTCCTCGTGCAGACCGAGCGCGAACCCGCGCAGGCCGAACTTGGTGGCGGAGTAAAGCGCGGACCCGGGGCTGGCGACCTTGCCCGAGAGCGAGGACACGAACACGAGCCGGCCGCTGCCGCGCTGCACCATCGGCGGCGCCAGGGCGTGGGCGAGCGCCAGCGGGGCACGCAGGTTGACCTCGAGCACCTTGTCGACCCGCTCCTCGGAGAAGCCGTCGAGCGGGCCGGTGGCGGGCAGGCCCGCGTTGGCGATCAGGACGTCGATCGGCCCGGCTCGGCCGGGCAGCGCCGTGACCGCGGCGCGGTCGGCGAGGTCCGCCGGGAGCGTCTCGGCGCGCTCTCCGAGCTCGTGTCGGAGTTGGTCGAGCAGCTCAGCCCGCCGCGCGGTCAGCACGACCGTCGCGCCCCGCGCGTGGACGGCCCGCGCGATCGCCGCGCCGAGCCCGGCCGACGCGCCCGTGACCAGCACGCGCCGTCCCTGGAGGTCGAGTCCCATGCGTGCGGGAGTATCGCCGGTCGAGCGCGTCCCTCGGTTCCCCCCGGGCGGGCGGCTCCCGCTCCGCTATCCTCGTGCGACGCCAGCGGGCGTAGCTCAGTTGGTTAGAGCGCCGGCCTGTCACGCCGGAGGTCGCCGGTTCAAGTCCGGTCGCTCGCGCTGACCGCAAGCCCGCTTCGGACGCGGGATCGCGGCGTCTCTCACCCAGTGACAAGGCCCCCTTTGGGGGGTGGGGTGATAACGAAAGTGGTAACTGC
>JBPCPD010000188.1:0-4693 GCA_050999535.1 Thermoleophilaceae bacterium | reverse complement strand
GGCGCGGCTGCCGGCGCACCATCGGCCGGTTCGGCTGCTGTCGAGGGATCGCCCCCGGCTTGGCGGCGATCCTAGTGCCCACGGCCGACGGTACCGTCCTGATTCGGAGGGTGACCGCGCGTGGCAGGCTCCAGGCCGCCGATCTGGTTGGGCGGCCAGTAGGTCAAGAAGCCCTTGCCGATCAGCGAGTCGACCGGGACCGGGCCCCACTCGCGGCTGTCCGCGCTGTGGCCGCGGTTGTCGCCCATCATGAAGACGTGGTCCTCGGGGATCGTGATCTGTCTCGGCAGGTTGCAGATCTCGCAGTTGGCGCTCGGCCGGATGAACGGCTCCTGCTGGCGCTTGCCGTCTATGTACACCCGCCCCGCCTTGACCGCGAGGCGGTCACCCTCGACGCCGACGACGCGCTTGATGAAGTTCGTCTCGGACTCGCCTGCCGTCGGGGTCGAGCATGCGCTCCCGCGCGGCTGGTCGGGATCGCCGCAGATGTTGCTGTCGGCTCCCTTAGGAGGCTTGAAGACCATGACGTCGCCACGGTCGGGCTCTCCGAACCTCAGGCTGACGCGGTCGACGAGAACGCGCTCGCCGATCACGAGTGTCGGCACCATCGACTCGCTCGGGATCCGGAACGGCTTGACGAGGAACGCCTGGATGCCCAACGCCAGGCCGAGCGCGGCGGCGACGATCGTCACCAGCTCGATCAACGAGCCGGCCGGACTCTGACTCGTGCCGCGAGCCACGGGCCTCCCCTCCGCCTGGCGGCGCCCTCAGGCGCCGCGCGACTCGGCGGTCTCGTCTCCGTCGCTCGCCGCCTGCTCGGCGACAGCGTCTTCCTGCTCGACCACCTTGGTGCGGGCCCTGCCGGTGGGCTCGGCGCCGGCGACGAAGCGACGCTCGCGAACGCGTGCGCTGCGCCCGACGCGATCGCGCAGGTAGTAGAGCTTGGCGCGCCTCACGTCGCCGCGCGCCGCGACCTCGATACGCTCGATCTTCGGGGAGTGCACGGGAAACGTGCGCTCCACGCCGACGCCGAACGACTGCTTGCGCACGGTGAAGGTCTCGCGCGCGCCGGAGCCCTGGCGCTTGATCACGACCCCCTCGAAGACCTGCGTACGTCGGCGCGTACCCTCGACCACCTGGAAGTGCACGCGCACACGATCTCCAGCGTCGAAGGCCGGGACATTGCGCAACTGGGCGCGTTCGATGCTGTCGATGACACTCATCAAGAGGGGCGAGCACGAACGGTGGAGCTCGGGCTCGCGCGGCGGCGAATGGTAGCGGAGGCCGGCCGGTCGCCAGCCTCCGGCGCGACGATCGCCCACCGCCCTCAGCTGCGCCGGGCCCTGCTGCTGCTCAGCCGCCAGTCCCGGATGCGGGCGTGGTCGCCCGAGAGCAGCACCGCAGGGACGGCGTGGCCACGCCACTCCGCGGGCCGGGTGTAGTGCGGGTACTCCGGGGCTCCCGCCAGCGCCGTACTGAAGGACTCCTCGATCGCGCTGTCCGCGTGCCCGGGGGCGCCCTCGAGCTTGCGCACCACCGCGTCGCAGACGACCATCGCGGCGAGCTCGCCGCCGGCGAGGACGTACGGGCCGATCGAGACCACGTCGGTCGCCAGGTGCTGGTGAACGCGCTCGTCGAAGCCCTCGTAGCGGCCACACAGCAGCGCCAGCTCGTCCTCGCGGGCGAGCTCGGCAGCCAGCGTCTCGTCGAACTGGCGCCCTCCCGCGGCCAGGGCGATCACGCGCCGGCGTGCTCGGCCGGCGACAGGGTCGCTCCCCCAGCGATGCCCCAGAGCGGCCTCGACGACGTCGACCCGGATAACCATCCCAGCACCGCCGCCGTAGGGCGTGTCGTCCACCTGCCCGGCGCCGAGCGGCGTGCTGGCGCGAAGGTCGATGGCCTCGATCCGGTGCCCGATCGCCGCCGCGTTGCGCATGTGCCGCTGACCGGTGAACCAGCCGAACCACTCAGGGAACAGGGTGAAGACGTCGATCCTCATCGGGCCCTGTCCAGGCCGAGGAACTCGCTGTCGACCTCGATCCGGCGCCGGTCGAGGTCCACCGACCGCACGGCATCGGCGATCAGCGGCACAAGGACCCCACCGGTCAGCTCGAGGACGTCGCAGGAGGGTCCGGCCAACACGCCGGCAACGGTGCCGAGATCGGCGACCTCGCATCCGATCAGGTCCTCGGCGAGCCATTCCCCCTGCTCGAGCGGAGTGTCGGCCTCGAAGACGAGCAGGGCCTCCCCTCCGATCGCGGCGGCGGCATCGCGATCGCCGATCCCGGACAGGCGGATCAGCGGCCTGGCATCGGTCCCGTCGCGGCGATCGACCGTGCGCTGCTCGCCCGCGACCATCAGGCACGTGCCGAGGTTCAGGCCGTGGGCGGGCGCCAGCACGGCGAAGCTGCCGTCGAGGCCGTGGGGGCGCCCGACCCGGCCGGCGGTCACGAGGCGCTCGGGTGAGGAGGCCACCGCCGCCGCCGCGATGCTCAGTCGGCGTCGATTACGTCGACCAGCACCCGCCGCCGCTCCTTGACCGCCGCGGCCCGCACGACCGTGCGCAGCGCGCCAACGGTGCGCCCGCCGCGGCCTATCACCTTGCCGGCATCGCCCTCGGCGACCGAGAGCTCGAGCACGATCGTCCCGTCGTCCTCCTCGAACGAGTCGACGACCACGCTCTCCGGCTCGTCGACGAGAGCCCGCGCGAGGTAGGCGAGCAGATCCTCCACCGGAAGCGGCTAGTGGTTCGTCCTGGAAGCAGCGGCCCGAGGGACCACTAGTGGTTCCTCCGAGAAGTACTGGCGCGCTTTGGGAGGGACCACTAGGACGACTCCGTCGAGTCCGCGGCCTCCACGGACGCCTCCTCGGAGGCATCGGCCGGCGCGTCCGCGGCAGACGCCGGCTCGGGCGCAGGGTCCGTGGGGGGCGCGGCCTCGACCGACGCATCGGGCTCGGCGGCAGGCGCCGCTGCCTCGCTGCCCGCGGCGGGGGCCTCGAAATCCGTCTCGGCCTGCGGGGTGGCAGCGGCGACCGCAGCCTTACCTGCGCCCGCGGGAGTCAGCGGAGCGCGCATCAGCTTGCGGACCGTGTTGGTCGGCTCGGCGCCGAGCGCGAGCCAGTGGTCGAGGCGCTCTCGGTCGATCACGATCGTCGACGGCTCGGGGTGGGGATCGTAATGGCCGATCTGCTCGATGATGCGGCCGTCCCGCGGCGAGCGCTGGTCGGCGACGACGACGCGCCACACGGGGTTCTTCCTGCTGCCCACTCGCGTGAGCCGTACACGGACTGCCATAGGGCGCGAGAGGTTAGCGACTGGCCTTGCGCGCCGCCGCGGAGTCCAGCAGTCAGCGCCCCCCGGCGAGCTGCTGCAGGTCGGGCATCCGGCCCTTCGAGAGCTGACGCATCATCTTCTGCATCTGGGCGAACTGCTTGACCAGCTGCGACACCGCCTGGACCGAGGTGCCCGATCCGCGGGCGATCCGACGCCGTCGCGAGCCGCCGATCAGCTTCGGGTTGGCGCGCTCGGCTGGCGTCATCGAGGTGATGATCGCCTGCAGGCGATCGAGCTCGCGGTCGTCGACCTTGAGGCCACCAAGCTGCTGGCCCATGCCCGGGATCATCTTCAACAGCCCCTGCAGCGGGCCCATGCTGCGCACCTGCTGCATCTGCTCGAGGAAGTCGTCGAGCGTGAACTGGTTCTTCCTGATCTTGCGCTCGAGCTCCTGTGCGCGCTTCTCGTCGGTGCCCTGCTCGGCCTTCTCGATCAGCGTCATCACGTCGCCCATGCCGAGGATGCGCTGGGCCATGCGATCGGGGTGGAAGCGCTCGAAGGCGTCGAGCTTCTCGCCGGTCGAGGCATAGAGGATCGGCTTGCCCGTGAGCGCCTTGACCGACAGCGCCGCGCCGCCGCGCGCGTCGCCGTCGAGCTTGGACAGCACCACTCCGTCGAAGGCCGTCGCGTCGGCGAAGGCCTCGGCGACGTTGACCGCGTCCTGACCCGTCATCGCGTCGAGCACCAGCAGGACGTTGTGGGGCTTGGTCGCCTGCTTGACCTGCGCGAGCTCGTCCATCAGCTCCTGATCGACATGCAGCCGCCCGGCGGTGTCGACGATCAGCACGTCGCGCCGGTCGGACTTGGCCTGCCCGAGCGCCCACTCGGCGACGTCGACCGGGTTGCGCCCGGTGCCCTGCTCGTAGACAGTCGCGCCCGCCTGGCCGCCGACCTTGATCAGCTGATCGACCGCCGCGGGGCGCTGCAGGTCACAGGCGGCAATTGCCACGTCGAGCTTCTTCTCCTCGCGCAGGTGGCGCGCGAGCTTGCCGCAGGCGGTGGTCTTGCCCGAGCCCTGGAGGCCGGCCATCAGGATGACCGTCGGGCCGCCCTTGGCCAGGGCGAGATCCCGGCCCGCGCCGCCCATCAGCGCCGTGAGCTCCTCCGAGACGACCTTGACCACCTGCTGGCCGGGGTTGAGCGAGCCGATCACGTCGGCCCCGAGCGCGCGCTCCCTGACGGTCGCGGTGAAGTCGCGCACGACCTTGAAGTTGACGTCGGCCTCGAGCAGCGCCAGGCGCACCTTGCGCATCGCCTTTGAGACTTCTTTCTCGGTCAGCGTCCCCCGCGAGCGGACATCACCGAGCGCCTCCTGGAGGCGTTCTGAGAGCGAGTCGAGCACGAGAGGCAGGCTAGCGC
>JBPCPD010000172.1:0-5752 GCA_050999535.1 Thermoleophilaceae bacterium | reverse complement strand
GTTCGGCGTCGAGCGCGACGACCGCGCCCGGATCGGCTGCTCGGCCCACTACTTCGACCACCGCGACGGGCTGGTCGCCGCCGGCTTCTACGAGCAGGGCCTGCGCCTGCTCGACGTGCGTGATCCGCGCCGCATCCGCCAGGTCGGTTTTCACATCCCCCGTCTCGCGATGGCCTGGGGGGCCCTGTTCGCGCCCACCGACCCGACCGGCTCGACCGTCTACGTGCTCAACCACACGCGTGGAATCGAGATCGTCGGGATCGACCGCGCCGCCATGAAGCCGATCCGCCGCAGGCCGACGGTGCTGCGCCGGACGCCACGAGGCGGGCTCGAGGTCGGCGCCTTCGTCAGCGACGGGCTCGAGCGCGCGCGGCGCGGGCAACGCGTCCGGATCCGCGTCGAGGCGGCGCGCGTCAGCGGTCCCGTGGCGCGCGGCGTCGCCGTCGAGGCCCGGCTCTCCTCCCAGTACACCGACGTGCGACCACCGCGCGGTGCCGGCTACGACCGCGCCACGCGCACGGTCCGCTACACGATCCCCCGCCTCAAGCGCTTCAGCGAGCGCTCGATCTCGGCGCGCGTGTCGCGGCGGGCGCCCGTCGGCTCGATCCTCGAGGTGATCGCCTTCGCCCGCGCCCCGGGCGACCGCCTGCCGATAGCGACCGCTGGGTCGACCGCGGGCGCGTCAGCCGGAAGCGTGGCCGGCGCTCGCGTGGCGGAGCGAGCCTTGCCGCACTGGGCGCCCCGCGCGGGGCGCACCGGGACTGCTGTGCCGCCCGTTCGCCGGCCGGGGGGCAAAGAGGCCGAAGCGGCCCCTGACGACGCGGCGTAGGCCACAGGTGGCTGGCTGAACAAGTACTTGGCGTTGATCGCTGGCGCTTTTTCTCGATCGGGTGTACGTGGGGTGTCAGGTTGGAGCGTGGCGCTCGGTTCTGGGGCGGTGCGGGGTCCGTCGACACACCACCTCGACGGCTTGTCGATCGCGGCCGCGAGGTCATCGGATTTGCGCTGCGCCGGCCACCTGGTCTCCGGGGGCGCGCGTGCTCTCTTAGAGTCTCGCTGCCATGGCCTCCCGCTCCAGCACGTCGCCCCGAACGCGCGTCCGACTGCCGGGGGGGCGGCGTGACAGCGCGGTGCTGGCACTCTTCTCGGCCACGCTCTTCCTGAGCGCGGCGCTGATGTTCCTCGTCCAGCCGATGTTCGCGAAGTTCGTGCTGCCTCTGTTCGGCAGCACCCCGGCGGTCTGGACCGCCTCAATGCTCTTCTTCCAGACGACGCTGCTCGCCGGTTACCTCTACGCGCACGAGAGCACCCGCCGACTCGGCGTTCGCCGCCAGTTGGCCCTCCACCTCGGACTCGTGCTCGTGCCGCTGCTCGTCTTGCCGGTTGAGGTGCCGGCGGACTGGATCCCTCCGGCCGAGAGCAATCCGGTGTTCGGCTTGCTCGGGTTGTTGGCCGTTGCGGTCGGTCTTCCGTTCTTAGTCGTCTCGACCACAGCGCCGCTCCTGCAGCGCTGGCTCGCGGCGACCAGCCACTCAGCCGCTGGGGATCCCTACTTCCTCTACCGCGCGAGCAACCTCGGCAGCGTGCTCGGCCTGCTCGCGTACCCGCTGGCCATGGAGCCAAGCATCCGGCTCGCCGAGCAGGGCCGCGTTTGGTCGGCCGGCTACGGCCTGCTCGTCGTGCTGGTCATCGCCTGCGCGGTCGTGGTGTGGCGCTCGCGGCCGAGCGTCGCCGCCGCCGGACCGCCCGCTGTGGCCGACGCCATCGGCGCAGCTGACGCGATCGACGACCCGCGCCCCGCCACCGCGCCGCAGCTAGCCGCCTCCAGAATCGACGGTCCCGTCTCAGCCGCCAGACGCCTGCGCTGGATCGGCCTGGCCTTCGTTCCCTCGAGCCTGATGCTGGGGGTGACCGCCACGATCACGGGGGACGTCGCTCCGCTCCCGCTGCTCTGGGCGATGCCGCTGTCGCTGTACCTCATCTCGTTCATCCTCGTCTTCGCTCCCGGCGCGCGGATGCCCAGGCGGCACCGGTGGATGGTGCTCGCCCTGCCGGGCGTCGTGCTCCTGCTCCTCATGCTCCTTCTGCTCGACGTGAGCCATCCCCTGTGGATCGTGCTGCCGCTTCACCTGACCGGCTTCTTCGTCGCGGCGATGGTCTGCCACGGGGAGCTGGCCCGGGATCGCCCGCCGGCTCGGTCGCTCACCGACTTCTACCTCTCCATCTCGCTGGGCGGGGCCCTCGGCGGGGCCTTCAACGCGATCCTCGCCCCGGCCCTGTTCGACTCGCTGGTGGAGTACCCGCTGGCAATCGTGCTCGCCGCTCTCTGCCTGCCGATACGCCCGCCCCGGGTGCCACCCGGCCCCTATGCGCGGTGGCTGGACCTAGCGCTGCCTCTGGCCATAGGAGCGACGGTCGCGCTGATGGTGCTGGCCGTGGGACTTGCCGGCGACGAGGCGCAGGTGGCCGGCAAGATGTCCGCCTTTGGTCTGGCGGCAGGGATCGCGATCAACTTCGTCCGCCGTCCCCTGCGTTTCGGGCTGTCGATCGGAGCGATCGTCCTGGCGATCACGGTTGCCTCGAGCGCCGACGAGCGGGAGCTCTACCGGGAGCGGAGCTTCTTCGGCGTCTACCGAGTTACCGCCTCGCAGGGCGGCGACCTGCACCGGCTGGTGCGCGGCACGACGACGCATGGGCAGCAGGACCTCTCGCCCGGCCGGGAACGCATCCCGCTCAGCTACTACCACCGCCGCAGTCCGATCGGCCAGCTGCTCACAGCCTTGCCGCCGCGGGCGACGGCGCGAGTCGCGATCATCGGCCTCGGCACGGGCTCGATCGGCTGCTACAGCAAGCCCGGGGAGCGGTGGACCTTCTACGAGATCGATCCCGCCGTCGAGCGGATCGCCCGCGACCCTCGCCTGTTCACCTACCTGCGCGTCTGCCCGGGCGAGTTGGACGTAGTCCTCGGCGACGCCCGGCTGTCATTGGAGCAGGCCGAAGATCGCCGTTACGGGCTGCTGGTGGCGGATGCCTTCAGCTCCGACGCCCCGCCTGTGCACCTCCTGACGCGCGAGGCGCTCGCTCTCTACCGCTCGAAGCTGCACGAGCGTGGGATGCTCGCCTTCAACGTGTCAAACCGCTACCTGGCCCTCGAGCCCATGCTGGGCAACCTCGCGCGCGACGCGGGGCTCGCGTGCGCGGCTCAGAGCGACCGAGAGAGCGAGGACGACGGGGCGCCTGAGACAGACGCATCCGACTGGGTTGTCATGGCCAAACGCAGCAGGGATCTACGGGCTGTCACGTCCGGCGCGGGATGGCACGACTGCGCGCGCAGGTCCGGCGGCGGCGTCTGGACCGATGACTTCTCGAACCTGGTGAGTGCGCTCGATCTGAGCCGGTGACCCGCGGTCGCGGCCCGGCGGAGAGCACCCCAGCTCTGTGCCCATGCGCCTGAGTCGCCCCCTCGCCTACCCAGCGATCTCCAGGAACGCCTTGGTGCGCGCCACGTCGCGCTCCGCGCGAGCGCGCTCCCCCGAGCCCTCGTCCGCGCCGTCGCGGGCCTCTTCGGCCTCCTTGAGGCGCGACTCCAGCGCGCCGCTGTCCAGCTCCTCGGGCCGCTCGGCGTCCTCGACGATCAGCAGCGCGCTGTTGTCGGCGACCTGCAGGTAGCCCTCGCCCTGGGCGAAGCGCTCGGCCTGCCCGGAGTCGGGTGACTCCGAGCCGGAGGTGTAGAGCTTGAGCTCGCACGGCTCGAGCATCGCCATCAGCGGGGCGTGGTTGGCGAGCACGCCGATCGAGCCGGTCGCGGTGCGCGTCGAGATCATCTCGACCTCGCCCTCCCAGACCTGGCCCTCCGGCGTCAGCACCTCGACGGGGAAGCTCGACCGCGCCATCTACCTGCTCCCGCGGGGAGCCGCGTCAGCCATCGTCGGAGTCCTCGCTCTTGGCGCCCTCGCGCACGTCGTCGATCGAGCCCTTCATGTAGAACGCCCGCTCGGGCAGGTCGTCGTGCTCGCCGTCGACGATCTCCTTGAACGAGCGCACCGTGTCCTCGATCGGCACGTAGATCCCCGGCTGGCCGGTGAACGCCTCGGCGACGTTGAACGGCTGCGACAGGAAGCGCTCGACCTTGCGTGCTCGCTGGACGACCTGCTTGTCCTCCTCGGCGAGCTCGTCGATGCCGAGGATCGCGATGATGTCCTGCAGCTCCTTGTAGCGCTGCAGGATCTCCTGGACCTGGGTCGCGACGCGGTAGTGCTCCTCGCCGACGATGTCGGGCTTGAGGATCGTCGAGGTCGAGTCCAGCGGATCGACCGCCGGGTAGATCCCCTTCTCGGAGATCGACCGCGACAGCGTCGTCGTGGCGTTGAGGTGGGCGAACACCGATGCCGGCGCCGGGTCGGTGAGGTCGTCGGCCGGCACGTAGATCGCCTGGATCGACGTGACCGACCCCTGGCGGGTGGACGTGATCCGCTCCTGGAGCTGGCCCATCTCGGTCTCGAGCGTCGGCTGGTAGCCGACCTGGGAGGGCATGCGCCCCAGCAGCGCCGAGACCTCCGAGCCCGCCTGCACGAAGCGGAAGATGTTGTCGATGAACAGCAGCACGTCCTGGCCCTGCTCGCGGAAGTACTCCGCCATCGTCAGCCCCGACAGGGCGACGCGCATGCGCGCGCCGGGCGGCTCGTTCATCTGGCCGAAGACAAGCAGCGTCTTGTCGATGACGCCCGACTCGGTCATCTCGACCCAGAGGTCGTTGCCCTCGCGCGAGCGCTCGCCGACGCCGCAGAATGCCGACAGGCCGCCGTGCTCGGAGGCGAGGTTGTTGATCAGCTCCTGGATCAGGACGGTCTTGCCGACGCCGGCGCCGCCGAACAGGCCGACCTTGCCGCCGCGGGCGTAGGGAGCGAGCAGGTCGACGACCTTGATGCCGGTCTCGAAGAGCTCGCGCGTCGGGGTGAGGTTCTCGACGTCGGGCGCCGAGCGGTGGATCGGCCAGCGCTCCTCAAACTCGACGTCGCCGGCGCCGTCGATCGGCTCGCCGAGCAGGTTGAACATGCGCCCGAGCGTGCCGTCCCCGACGGGAACCGTGATCGGACCGCCGGTGTCGCGCACCTCGGCGCCGCGGCTCAGACCGTCGGTAGCGTCCATGGCGACGGTGCGCACGCGATCGTCGCCCAGGTGCTGCTGGACCTCGAGCACGAGCCTGGTCGGCTCGTCGCCATCGTCGGGGCCGGGGATCGTGGTCTCGAGCGCGCCGTAGATCTCGGGCAGCACCTCGCCGAAGGCGACATCGACGACCACGCCCTGGATCTCCTCGACGCGGCCGAGGTTGACCTTGGACTCTCCGGCGTCGCCGTTGGCGCCGGCCGTCTCGGTGCTCTGTCCCTGCTGCTCTGTACTGGCTTCCATAGCTCTCAGCTCCCTCTAGAAAGTCGTCTCTGTCGCCCGTCGTCGCTGCACGGTCGACTCAAGTCAGTCCCTCGGCCCCGGCCACGACCTCCATGATCTCCTGCGTGATCTCCGCCTGGCGCTGGCGGTTCATCTCGAGCGTGAGGTCGTCGATCATGTCGTTCGCGTTCTGCTGGGCGTTGCGCATCGCGGTCATGCGCGCGCCGTGCTCGGAGGCGGTGGACTCCAGCAGCGCGCGAAAGATCGAGATCTCGATGTAGTCGGGCACGAGGCGCTCGAGGATCTCCTCCGGTCCGGGCTCGTAGATCCACAGCGTCTTGTGGCCGCTCTCGCGCTGCTCGTC
>JBPCPD010000106.1:0-6384 GCA_050999535.1 Thermoleophilaceae bacterium | reverse complement strand
GTCGGGAACGACCTCCCCGCGAGCGGGCCCGCGCAGCCCCGACGAGCCGGTGTTCGGCAGCGTGGTGGTGAACCGCAGCACGGCGATGCCCATGAACATCCCGATGCACACGGCCCACGCGTACTTGTTGGCCTTGCGCGGGACCTCGGGACGGCGGGGGGGCGCGTCGGGCGCGGGTCGCAGCAGGTCCTCCCCCTCGAAGCGCTGCGCCGTGCTGCGCCGCGGCACGCGCTCGTCCGACGCGGCGCCGAGATCGCCGAAGCGGTCCTCAGGCATCGCGACCAAGGAGGCGGCCGCGCAGAGCGCGGACCGAGGACCACCGGCATCGGGTTGAGGCCGGCCTCGAGCGCTCCCGGCAGCAGCCCGAGCACGAACAGGATCCCTGCCGACCAGCCAGTCGTAAGTGCGATCGGATCAGCGGGACGGCCGCCTCGCGCGCGCTGCGCCGGATCGCGAGCAGGACCGCGAAGACGGCGAAGAGCGCGAGCGTGAGCGCACGGCGCTCAGCTTAGAAGAGCTCGTCGTCGACCATGTTCGGTACCGACTCGCCGTGGACCAGCACGTCGCCCTCGTCGGGATAGAGCAGGCCGACCATGTGCTTGATGCAGACCGACTTGCCGGTGCCCGACGGCCCGAGGACCATCGAGATCTGGTCCCTTGTACAGCCCGACCGTCGATCGGACAGCACCGCAGCGAGAACCTAGAACGCCGCAGGCCGCTACGGCTTCGCGTCAGGGTCGGGCCGAGCCTCAGCGCCCTGCCCGGGCTCGAAGCCGGCGCACTCCGAGACCGGCACGCGGGGGTAGCGCGGGTAGCGGTCGTCCTCGCGTGAGCGCTCGCAGAGGGAGAAGCGGCTGCCCCGCGTCGTAGCCACCACGCGCTGGTGGCGACAGGCGTCGCAGAGGCCCGCGGGCGGCGTCGTCATCGCGCAAGTATCGACGGCCGGCGGTTCGGCGGCGACGGCGCGGCGAAAACGGTGGGAGGATCTTTGGCCACGCGGACATGCCCCGCCGGCCGGCCAGCGACTAGCGTGCCCGGCGTACGTCGAACCATCGGCCCGCTGCGCGTGCCCGATACCGGAGCTCGCAGCGCACACGAGGAGGCAGAACGCCCAGCATGACCCCGATCCGCCAGAAGAACGTCACCGCCGCGCAGTGGAGCCCCAACGGGGAAGCGCTCGGGGCCGTCGATCTGACCCAGCCCTACAGCTATCCCTTCGGAGCGCTCGTCTTCTCGATCGCCGCTCAGCAGCGTCACCTGCCCAAGGACGCCTTCAACAGCCTGCAGGCGACGCTCGCCCGCGGCGAGGTCATCGACCCGTCGCTCGCGGATGCGGTCGCCGCGTCCATGAAGCAGTGGGCGATGGAGAAGGGCGCGACGCACTTCACCCACATCTTCCAGCCGCTGACGGGCCTCACCGCCGAGAAGCACGACTCCTTCTACGCGCCCGAGGGCGACGGCACGGCGCTCGCGCAGTTCTCGGGCAAGGAGCTGATCCAGGGCGAGCCCGACGCCTCCTCGTTCCCGACCGGCGGCGTGCGCGCGACCTTCGAGGCGCGCGGCTACACCGCCTGGGATCCGACCAGTCCGGCATTCATCCTCGAGAACCCCAACGGCGCCCTGCTGTGCATCCCGACGGCGTTCGCCTCCTGGACCGGCGAGGCGCTCGACGCCAAGATCCCGCTGCTGCGCTCGATGGACGCGCTGTCGCGGACCGCGATGAGGGCGTTGAAGCTGCTCGGCGACGAGCAGGCCGAGCGCGTGTTCACGACCGTCGGGCCCGAGCAGGAGTACTTCCTGATCGACGAGCAGTACTTCTTCCAGCGCCCCGACCTGATCACCACCGGGCGAACGCTGTTCGGCGCCCGGCCCGCAAAGGGGCACGAGCTCGACGACCACTACTTCGGCTCCATCCCCGAGCGCGTGCTCGCCTACATGATGGAGTACGAGCTCGAGCTGGCCAAGCTCGGGGTGCCGGTCAAGACCCGCCACAACGAGGTCGCGCCGGCACAGTACGAGATCGCGCCGATCTTCGAGAACAGCAACGTCGGCTCCGATCACCAGCAGCTGACGATGCAGGTCATGCAGAAGGTCGCGCGTAAGTACGGCCTCGTCTGCCTGCTGCACGAGAAGCCCTTCGACGGCGTCAACGGCTCCGGCAAGCACAACAACTGGTCGATGGGCACCGACAAGGGCGGCAACCTGATGGACCCGGGCGAGACGCCGCCCGAGAACATCATGTTCCTGTTCTTCTGCGCGGCAGTGATCCGCGCCGTCGACCGCCACCAGGGGTTGCTGAGAGCGTCGGTCGCGAACATCGGCCAGGACCACCGGCTCGGCGCCAACGAGGCGCCGCCGGCGATCATCTCGATCTTCCTCGGGGCAGAGCTCGACAAGATCTTCGAGGCGATCGTCTCGGGCGAGGGCGATCCCCACACCCCGGGCTCGTTCCTCGGCCTCGGCACGCCCGTCCTGCCGCGGCTGCCCAAGGACGGCGGCGACCGCAACCGAACCTCGCCGTTCGCCTTCACCGGCAACAAGTTCGAGTTCCGCGCATTGGGCTCGAGCATGTCGCTGGCGATGCCCAACACGGTGCTCAACACGATCGTCGCCGAGGCGATCGACGAGCTCGCCGACCGGCTCGAGGGCGAGCTCACCTCCGGGGGAGACCTCGCCGAGGCCGTCACCGAGGTCGTCAAGGAGTCCTACCTCGAGAGCAGGCATGTCTGCTTCAACGGCGACAACTACTCCGACGAGTGGTACGCCGAGGCCGAGCGGCGCGGGCTGAAGAATCTGCGCACGACGCCCGAGGCGCTGCCCGAGTATCTCGCCGAGAACACCGTCACGGCGTTCGAGAAGTACGAGGTCCTATCGCGCAGGGAGCTCGAGTCGCGCTTCGAGGTGACGATCGAGCAGTACTCGATCAACGCCAACATCGAGGCCGAGACGACCGCGACGATCGCGCGCACGATGCTGCTGCCCGCGGCGCTGCGCCACCTCGCGCTGATCGACGCGGCCGAGGTGGCCGAGCTGGGCACCGAGACGCGCGTGCTGGTCGACCAGCTGGTCGCGGCGATCAAGGCGCTCGAGGCGGCCAACATCTACCCAGAGGGCGTCGAGGGGCTCGACCTCGCCGAGTACGCCCGCGACAGCCAGCTGACCGCGATGGCCGACGTGCGCAAGGTCGCCGACCGGCTCGAGAAGGTCGTCGCCGACGACCTCTGGCCGCTGCCCAAGTACTCCGAGATCCTGTTCATCAAGTAGGGGTTCTAGAGGCTTGCGCTCCGGGCCGCTGCTTGGGGGCGGACGAATCCAACGACCGAAGGACGGTCCGCCCGGGGTAATGCGTCCGTCAGACCGGGCGTGCTCCTGCGACCCTTCTGTCCATGGCCAGGGGAGACGCACAGCGGGAGTTCGCGGAGGCGGCGGCGGACGACGGCGTCGTGCTCACCGGGCAGTCCGTGGACTGGCTGTGCCAGCGTGGACACATCGCCCTGCCCGATGAGGCCGGCTTGGCGCGGGACGCGCTCGAGCGGATCTACATTGCGCTCGGCGGGGACCTCGACACGCTTGCCGCGCGCAACCTGACAATGCTTTCCGGTGACTTCCTTCACGAGCCGACCGGGACGCTGGTAGAGGTGGGCGAGTCGCAGCACTTCACCTCGGTCCGGCTGACCACGCTCGATCTCTACCCGGGGGATGCGCAGCTCGGCTATGACCTCGCCACCTACATGCAGCTGTGCAGGGCGTGGCAGAAGAAGTCGGACGGCTACTACCGAGCCAAGCCAGCGCGCGGGTTCGGCGTGGGCGGCAGACAGAAGCAGCGTGCCTACTACGACGCCCTTCGAGACCTTGCCACGCCGGCGATGGGCAGGCCTCCGCTCATCCGCATCGAGGCGACCGAGCGCGACGGTCGAGCTGCCTACCAGCGCAGCAGGGATCGACTGCTCGAGCTCGTCGCGTGAGGGCGAGCGTCACCGGAAGGGGCGAACTCTGCGTCGCCCGCGCCTTGAGGGGCTATGGAAGCCCCGACACCGGAGGTCTACGATGAGCGCGGTGACCGCTGGGCGGCAGATGATCGCGACGGAGTTCATCGCGCTGCCCGAACCGCCTGTCGGGCGCCCGCGGCTGATGCTGGTCGAGGGTGAGCTCGTGGTCAACCAGCCAGGCGCTCTCCACGGGCACGTTCAAACCAACCTGCTGCTCGCGATCGAGACCTGGGCGCGCGCAGCGCCCGAGCGCGGCTGGGCCGTCTTCCCGCGCGACATCGGCATAGACGACCGCAACGTCTACGCGCCCGACGTGCTGTGGTACTCCCACGACCGGGTGCCCGACCCGCTGTCGCCCGCGCCCTACACCGTGCCCGACCTCGCGATCGAGGTGCGATCACCGTCGACCTGGCGGTACGACATCGGAGCCAAGAAGGCGGGCTACGAGCGCCACGGCCTACCGGAGCTGTGGCTGGTCGACACCGAGTCTGCGACCGTGCTCGTATACCGCCGTTCGAGTCCCGAATCACGGGGCTTCGACATCGCGCTCGAGATCTCCGAGCCCGAGCAGCTGCGCTCGCTGCTGCTGCCCGGCTTCACGCTGTCGCTGACCGAGGTCTTCCGGCTGCCGTAGGGTGGCGCCCGCCGCCCGCGGCGGGGCGCACAGATGACGTGACGGCCACCCTGCTCGGACTGGGCCCGGGCCGCCGCGTGGGGCGGCGGCGCGAGCGCCGCCTCTGGGTGTGGCGGTCACACGCCGGTCGACCAGGCGTGCCCGCTCACCCGTCGGCAGGCTGAGCACCGCAGCGGGGAACCGGCGGCGCAGCAGCTCGGCGGCGAGCTCCTGGGGGAGCCTGATCTCGGGCAGCCGCGTGAGCACGGAGTACGTCTCCAGGAGCACATGGTCGACGAGCCTCAGCTCGCGACCTTCGAAGGCCGCGTAGGCGACGTCGTGGGCCGGCAGCGAGCTGGTCGACGCTGCGACGGTGACGCTCGTGTCAGCGGTCAGCGCCGCGGTCATCGGGGGCCTGCAGGCGCAGCCGCCACGACCGGACATCCTCCGTGCTCAACGGGCGTGCTCCCGGGGCCTCGACGAGCGGCCGTCCGTCCGGCCCGTCGACCAGCTTCGCGCGCGGTCGCGGTACCTCGATCTCGAGGCGATTGTCCACGTCGGGCCCCTCAGCGCGGCAATCTGGGCTCGATGATCCGGTAGGCCTTGAGACCGAGCCCGAGCCGCTCGCGGTCCTCGCTCGTGAACGGGTCGAGCCCCGCGAGCTCGCGCACGCGCTCGAGCCGATAGCTGACCGTGTGGCGGTGGGCGTGGATGGCCTGTGCGGTCGCATTCATGTTGCAGTTGTTGCCGAGGTAGGAGTCGAGCGTGCCGACGAGATCGGTCGAGTACTGGTCGTCGTAGCGCACGAGCGGCGCGACCGTGTCCTCATAGAAGCTCCTGACCTCCTCGGGGTGCGAGGCGAGCACGCGGAACAGCAGCCGGTAGGTCCCGCCGCCGATCTCATCCCCGGGCGGGCCACCTCCGGCCGCGGTCACACCGAGCACGAGCTCGGCCTCCTCCAGCGCGCGCGTGACGTCCGCGGGGTCAGAGTAGTGCGACGAGATGCCGACGAGCGCCTGGCGGCCGAGGCGGTTGGCCACGCGCCGGGCGTCGTCGACGCTGCCGGGCAGCAGCGCGTACACGCGCCCACCCACCGGCTGCGCGAGCGCGCCGGGCCGCTCACCGGAGATCCCGGCGAGCAGGCGCCCCGGGGCGCGCTCGCCCGGGTCGGCGCAGAGACCGACGACACCCTCGCGCAGGTCGCAGCCCAGGCGGGCGGCGCGACGCACGATGTCCCCCGGCTCGAGGTCGTCGCGGGTCAGCAGCTCCTCGAGGAAGGATCCGCGCAGGTGCTGCTCGGTCTCGTCGCGTGCCTCGGCGACCGCCACCTCGGTCAGCGCCGCCACGGCGGCCACGTGGAGGTACTCTCCCGCGTCGGGGCCGCCGGGCGCGAGCATCAGCACGGCGCCGAGCTCTTGGCCGCCGGAGGCGATCGGCACCTCGGCGACGACCTCCGCGGGGCGCGTCGGCTTGCCGCCGGCGAGGCGCTTGGCGACGTAGCGCTCGTAGGTCGCCCACGCCTCGACGGGTGCCGAGAGCCTGGGCACGATCACCGCCACGGGCGCCCCCGCGTGCTCGCAGGCGATCTGGGCGACGCGCTCGAGCCCGTCGCCCGCGAGCACGGCGCCGACCATCTCGAGGTGAGCGCCGCGGGGCGAGGGGAGGGGTTCGGGGGCGGTCATGTGACGGAGGTGCGGCGGGGGCGCGGCGCGGGGGGGGGGGGGGAGGGGGGGGGGGGGAGGAAGGCCGGCGCGCGGGGGGGGAGGGGGCGCCACGAAAATA
>JBPCPD010000094.1:0-7313 GCA_050999535.1 Thermoleophilaceae bacterium | reverse complement strand
GTCCAGCAGGGGGAAGGCGCGCTCCATGACCTTGAAGGCGTGCGCCACCCCGCCGGGCGAGCCCGGCCCGTGGTAGAGCGTCATGTCCTCGTAGGAGAACGAGAGCGGCCGGCCGCCATCGACGAGGTGAATGGCGCTCATCTCGCCGCCCAGCCCAGGAGCTGCGCCTGGCAGTTCGAGAAGCCCCGCGTAGGCCTGCTGCAGCTCCTGGTGGGCCGCCTCCAGGATCTCCGGGGGCGGCAGGTCGGGCTCCCAGCGGTTCTTGATCGGATCGGTCGCCACGAGCGACTGAAGTTCCTTGGACGCGGTGCGCAGGCGCTCGTGCGCGCGGCGCCAGCGGACGCGCTCCTCCTGCGAAAGCTCCCCGCGAGTCGCCACGCGGCTCATCATGCCAGCGTGTGAGTTATGGGCGCAGGCCCGATCGGATTCTCGAGAGCGGCAGGCCCTCGCCAGGATCGGCGCTCCTCGAGCGGGAGCGCGCCCGGCCGGCCGCGCTCTGATCCACCGCCCGCCCACGGTCCGCAGTAGTGACCGTGAAGCTCGGCATCGCGCTCTCAACCCTCGCGGCGGTGCTCGTCGCCGCAATCGGGCTCGCCCTCGCCGGCGGTGACGGCGGGGCCGGGAGCTCGCCGACATCGGCGGGCGGGGTGGCGGAGAAGACCACCAAGGTCACGGTCGCCGACTTCGACTTCGAGCCGCCGGCGATCGAGGTGAAGGCCGGCTCGAAAGTCACCTTCACCAACAAGGACTCGGCCGTCCACACGGCCACCTCGGAGGAGGAGGGCCTGTTCGACTCCGACGACCTCGAGCAGGGCAAGCCGCGGTCGGTCAGCTTCGACAAGCCCGGCACGTTCGCGTACTACTGTGTGTACCACGCCACGATGAAGGGCGAGGTCGTCGTCAAGTGAGCGCCGGCCGCGCCGGCATCCTGCGCTACCCCGCCGCCGCGCTCGTGCTGGTCGTCGGCCTCGTCCACCTGCAGCAGTACATCGACTTCATCAGCGAGGTCGAGACGATCGGCTGGCTGTTCCTGCTCAACGCCGCCGGCGGGGCGGGGCTGGCCGTCGCGCTGCTGTGGCCCGACCGCAGCCTGAGCCGGCTCGCGGCGGTGGGCGGCCTCGTGCTGTGCATCGGTTCGCTGGTCGCGATCGTGCTGGCGATGGGCGGTGGCATCTTCGGCTATCAGGAGCCGAGCTGGCGCGGCCCGGTCGTGCTCGCGGTGATCGCCGAGGTCGCGGCGCTGCCGGCGCTGGCCGGCCACCTGCTGCTGGGCCGCCGCGCCGCGCCCGCCTGAGTAACGCAGTTGTGCGTAACGCAGCTGTGCGTATGCGTCGATATGCGTCCGGACGCTACTGGGACCACTTGACGCTGCAGCCCACGGGCTCGGTCTCGACCGGCTCGGGGTCGCGCCCCTCGAGCAGGGCGTCGAGGGCGCCGCGCAACCACGCGGCGCCCTAGGAGGCGTCGTCGCAGTCAGCGTCGGGGGCGCCGCGGTAGCGGAGCACCCCGCCCTCGTCGAGCACGAAGACGTCGGGCGTGGTCTTGGCCCCGAACCCGCGGGCCACGTCCTGGGACTCGTCGCGGAGGTAGTGCGCGGGCCAGCCACCGTCGGCCTCCACGCGCTCTCTCATCGCCTCGAAGGAGTCGCGCGGGTAGCGCTCGGCGTCGTTGGGGTTGACGAACAGCACGTGCACGCCGCGGCCTGCGTAGTCGCGGGCGACGTCGAGCAGGCGCTCGTGCCAGGCGAGCGCGTAGGGACAGTGGTTGCAGGTGAAGACGACCGCTGTGGGAGTGGCGCCGGGCCCCTGCGTGGTGCCGTCGGTGGCGGGCAGCTCGAACGGCGGCGCGGTGTCTCCGATGTTCACTTGGTCGCCAACCTGATCGCATCGCGGATGTCCCGGGGGTCGGGCGTCGGGGAGACCCTGCCGTCGCGCAGGCGGTACACACGGCAGGTGAGGCCGACCGGCTCGTCATCCGCGGGCGCCACCTCGCGGCCGCCGACGCGGATCGTGGGAGAGCCCACGAAGCGCTCGCGCTCGGCGTCGTCGGCGGTGGGGACCTCACGCATGGTCACCGCATCCGGGTCGAGTCCCTCTGTGGCCATGGCCTCGCGCAGGAGCTCCAGGGCCTTCTCGGTCGACGGGCACCCTTCCCACCAGAGGAGCTCTATGCAGGGCCGGGGGGACACACTGCCGATCCTACCCGCGGCTCCGCGGCTCCGCGGCTCCGCCGTCTACTCGCTGCCGTCGCCGCTGGCCGAGCTGATCGTCGCGATCGGATCGCCGGCCGAGATCGCCTTACCCTCTTCGATCGGCAGCTCGGCGATCTTGCCGGCCTTGTGGGCGGTGATCTCGTTCTCCATCTTCATCGCCTCGATGATGCAGAGCAGCTGGCCCTCCTTCACGGCGTCCCCCTGCTTGACCTTGACCTTCCACATGTTGCCCTGCAGCGGTGAGGTGAGCTGGTCGGGACCGCCGCCGGCGGCCCGCTTGCGCTCCGCGCGCCTGGGCGGCGCGCGCCCCGCGGCCGGCGTGGCGCCGTTGCCGGCCCCCTCGAAGGCCGCGCCGATCACCTTGACGTCGAAGCGGCGCCCCGAGACCTCGACGGCGTAGTCGCGCTCGACCTTGATCTGCTCGTCCTCCTCGGGCGCCTCCACCGTCGGGGGGAAGGCCAGCTGCTCGAGCCAGTCCGCGTCCTCGACCAGGTCGCGGCAGGTCTCGCCCGCCTTCCACTGGTCGGTGGCCATCAGGGCCGTATGAAACGGAATCAGCGTCGTGAGCCCGCCGATCTCGAACTCGCTCAGCGCGCGGATCATGCGCCTCGTCGAGGCTTCGCGATCGACGTCCCAGACGATCAGCTTTGCGATCATCGGGTCGTAGAGCGGCAGCACGGCGTAGCCCTCCTCGGCGCCGGAGTCGACGCGCACGCCGGGTCCGGAGGGCTCTCGGTAGGCGCCGATCTGCCCCGGCGCGGGGGCGAACTTCCTCGCGGCGTCCTCGGCGTTGATGCGGCACTCGATCGCGTGGCCGCGCAGCTGGATCTCGTCCTGGGCGAAGGGCAGCGCCTCACCCGCGGCGACGCGCATCTGCTCGCGCACGATGTCGATGCCGGTGACCATCTCGGTCACGCAGTGCTCGACCTGAACGCGCGTGTTCATCTCGAGGAAGAAGTACTCGCCGTCGTCGGAGAGCAGGCCCTCGATCGTGCCCGCGCCGCGGTAGCCGACGGCCTTGGCCGCGTCGGTGGCGATCTTGCCGATGCGCTCGCGCAGGTCGGGATCGACGGCCGGGGCGGGGCTCTCCTCGATCAACTTCTGGTGGCGGCGCTGGACCGAGCAGTCGCGCTCGAACAGGTGGACGGTGTTGCCGTGCGAGTCGGCCAGCACCTGGACCTCGACGTGACGTGGGTCGGGCAGATAGCGCTCGACGTAGACCGTCGCGTCGGAGAAGAACTTCTCGCCTTCGCGGGCGGCGCCCTCGAAGGCCGCCTCGAGGCCCTCCTCGGTCTCGGCGACGCGGAAGCCCTTGCCGCCGCCGCCGCCCGCCGCCTTGATCGCGACCGGATAGCCGATCTCGGCGTCGATGATCTTACGCGCGTCCTGAACGGTCTCGACCGGATCGGTGGTGCCGGGGACGATCGGCACACCGGCGTCCCGCATCAGCTCGCGCGCCCTGGTCTTGCTGCCCATCGCGTCGATCGCGTCCGAGGGCGGGCCGATCCAGGTGATGCCGGCCTGCTCACAGGAGCGCGCGAAGGCGGCGTTCTCGGCGAGGAAGCCGTAGCCGGGATGCACCGCCTCGGCGCCGGACTCCCGCGCGACCTCGAGGATGCGCTCGACGTTCAGGTAGCTCTCGGCCGCGGGGCCCGGGCCGAGCAGGTAGGCCTCGCCGGCGCGGCGGACGTGCGGCGCGTCGCGGTCGGGCTCGGAGTAGACCGCCACGCTTGCGACGCCCAGCTCCTCGAGCGTGCGCATCACGCGGATCGCGATCTCCCCACGGTTGGCGACCAGGACCTTGGAGAACACGGCGCGGGAGGTTACATCGGCCGATACCCGGTGGTGCTCCGCAGCCACGCACCCACAGCGGCCACGTGAGGCGCCTTGCAGTGACCGAGCCCGCTCCTACGGATCGGCCTCGGTCCGCGTGGCCAGGTCGGCCCGCTCGCCGTCGGGACGCAGCGGCAAGTCCTCGGGATCAGGGGTGCCCCGGTTCGCGCGCCGGTCGCGTAGGGTGACCCAGCCGATCAACGCGGCGACGATCACCGGGAAGATCGCCAGGACCGCGCCGGGCACCCCGATGCCGACCTTGGTCAGCAGGCCCAGGCCCGCGCCGATCAGCACGATCGCCAGCGTCGCCCGCAGCGCGCCGCTGGGGACCCTGATCGACAGGTTCGACCCGAACCAGACGCCTGGGACCGAGCCGATCAGGATGTTGCCCGCCAGCGCGAAGTCGACGTTGCCCGAGACCAGGTGCGCGGCCGCGGCCGCCCACAGCAGGATCGCCGCGTGGAAGACGTCGGTCCCGACCACGCGCTGTGGCACGAGGCGGAAGAGCAGGATCAGGCCGACGGCGATCAGCGCCCCGCTGCCCGCCGAGGTGACCCCGAGCACGAAACCGACGACCGCGCCGAGCACAACTGCCGAGATCCTGTTGCGCTGGGTCATCTCGATCGTGTCGCGCTCCTTGTCGTGCAGCGCCCTCATGAACAGCGCGCGCGCAAGGGTCATCACGCCGGTAAACAGCAGCGTGATCGCGAGGACGCTCAGCAGCAGCTCGTCGAACTCCCGGTCGTAGGCGCGCTCGACCGTTTCGAGCGCGTAGACCCCGAGGATCGCCGCCGGGACCGAGCCGACGCCCATCCACAGCGAGAGGCTGAAGTCGACAGTCCCCTGGCGGAAGTGGCGGTAGCCGCCGACGGTCTTGGTGACGGCGCCGTAGGCGAGGTCGGTGCCGATCGCGGTGATCGGCTTGACGCCGAAGACCAGGATCAGCAGCGGCGTCATCAGCGATCCGCCGCCGATGCCGGTCATGCCGACGAGCACGCCGACGCCGAGCCCGAAGGCGACGATGGCGGGATCCATCAGTACCTCAGCGGGGCGTCCTGCCCCGCGTTCTGAGACGGAGGCTCGGCCTCCGGCCTCACATCTAGGCCGCCCTCCAGCGCGTCGAGCACTGCGAGGACGGCGGCGACGGACTGCTCGACGTTCTGCTCGAGCGGCAGAAGCGCGAGGTCGGGATGCGGCGGGCGCTCGTAGGGAGCGTCGATCCCGGTCATGCCCGCCAGCTCGCCTGCCCGCGCACGGGCGTACAGCCCCTTCGGGTCTCGGCGCTCGCACTCCTCGAGCGGGGTGTCGACGAAGACCTCGAAGAACGCCAACCGGTGACGGGCGTGCAGCTCGCGTGCGCGGTCGCGGTCGGCGGCGTAGGGCGAGACGACCGACACCAGCGCGACGACCCCGGCGTCGGCGAGCAGCCGCGAGACCTCACCGACGCGGCGCACGTTCTCGGCACGGTCCTCGGCCGAGAAGCCGAGATCGCCGTTGAGCCCGTGGCGCAGGTTGTCGCCGTCGAGCAGGTAGGCCGCCCGCCTCCGGTCGAGCAGGGCCTGCTCCACCGCGACCGCGATCGTCGACTTGCCCGACGCCGGCAGCCCGGTCATCCAGACCGTCGCGCCGGGCCCGCCGGTGGCGGCCGCGCGCCGCTGGTGCGTGGCCTCCCCGGCGTGCCAGGTGACGTTGTCGCTGCGCCCGCCCACCGCAGGGGCGTCAGTCCTCGGCGGCGAGGACCATGCCGCCGGCGACCGTGTCGTTGGTGCTCTCCTCGATCAGGATGAAGCTGCCGGTCTCGCGATTGACGCGGTAGTCGTCGGCGAGCAGCGGCGAGGAGAGGCGCAGCTGCACGCGCCCGATCTCGTTCAGCGTGAGGCTGCTCGCCGACTCGTCGCGGTGGGTGGAGTTGACGTCGATGCGGTAGCGCAGGCCCTCGACCTTTGCGAGCGCGGTGCGGGTGGTGTGCTTGATCCGGTAGCGGTTGCCGGCCACCAGCGGACGCTCGGACATCCAGCAGACGAGCGCCTCGAGCTCGCGCGTCGGCGTCGGGTGGTTCCGCGCGCGGCAGATCATGTCCCCGCGCGAGACATCGACGTCGTCCTCGAGGCGCAACGTCACCGACAGCGGCGGGAACGCCTCCTCGCGCTGCCCGTCGAAGCCCTCGATCGCGGCGATGTGCGTCATCGAGCCCGACGGCTGGATGGACACCTCGTCGCCGACCTTGAACACGCCTGAGGCGACCTTGCCCGCGTAGCCGCGGTAGTCGTGATGGTCGTCGGTCTGCGGGCGCACGACCCACTGGACGGGAAAGCGGCAGTCGATCAGGTTGCGGTCGGAGGCGACGTGGACGTGCTCGAGGTGGTAGAGCAGCGGCGGGCCCTCGTACCAGTCCATGTGCTCGGATCGATCGACGACGTTGTCGCCGCGCAACGCGGAGATCGGGATGAAGGTGATGTCGGTGATGTCGAGCCGCGCCGCCCAGGAGGAGAAGTCGTGCGTGATGCGCTCGAAGACCTCCTCGTCCCAGTCGACGAGGTCCATCTTGTTGACCGCGACGAGGAGGTGGGGGATGCGCAGCAGCGAGGCGATGAAGCCGTGGCGGCGTGACTGCTCGACGACCCCGTTGCGGGCGTCGATCAGCACCATCGCGATGTCCGCGGTCGAGGCGCCGGTGACCATGTTGCGCGTGTACTGCTCGTGGCCGGGGGTGTCGGCGATGATGAACTTGCGCCGCGGGGTCTGGAAGTAGCGGTAGGCGACGTCGATGGTGATGCCCTGCTCGCGCTCCGCACGCAGGCCGTCGGTCAGCAGCGCGAGGTTGACGTAGCCGTCGCCGCGCTCGCTCGACACGCGCTGCACGTGCTCGAGCTGGTCCTCGAAGATCTGCTTGGAGTCGTACAGCAGCCGGCCGATCAGCGTCGACTTGCCGTCGTCAACCGAGCCCGCCGTGGCGAGGCGGACCAGCTCGGACGGCCGCGCCGAGGTGACCGCGCCGTTGGTCGACGGCCCGCTCACTTGCCGCGGCCCCTGGGGAGGAGCGCAGCCCGATCGCCGATCGGGCGAACACCGGACCCCATCATCAGAAGTAGCCCTCGCGCTTGCGGTCCTCCATCGCCGCCTCCGAGACGCGGTCGTCCGCGCGCGTCTCGCCACGCTCGGTGATGCGCGTCGCGGCGATCTCCTCGACGACGGCCGCGAGCGTCGCGTCGTCCGAGCGCACGGCACCGGTGCAGCTCATGTCCCCGACGGTGCGGTAGCGCACCGC
>JBPCPD010000138.1:0-20428 GCA_050999535.1 Thermoleophilaceae bacterium | reverse complement strand
TGCCGCGTGCTCGACTACTCGAAGTACAAGTACGAGCAGGAGCAGAAGGCCAAGGCCGCCAAGCGCCACCAGAAGCAGGTCAACGTCCGCGAGATCAAGCTGCGGCCGAAGATCGCGGACAACGACTACGAGACCAAGAAGAACCACGTCGTGCGCTTTCTCAACGGCGACGACCGGGTCAAGGTCACGATCATGTTCCGTGGCCGCGAGCAGAGCCATCCCGAGCGCGGCGAGGCCCTGCTGATGCGCCTGGCCGAGGACGTCGCCGAGCTGGGGACCGTCGAGCAGCGCCCGATCCAGGATGGCCGCAACATGACGATGCTGCTCTCTCCGGCCCAGCGCAAGCCGCAGGACGAGGCCGCGTCCAACGGCGGCGCCGCCGAGCCGGAGCCGCCCGCCGGTACGTGAGCCGGCGCCCAGCGCTCCCGAGCGGGAGCGCTACTCGTCGATGCCCGGGAGCCGTTCAAGCGGCAGCTCGCCGTGCAGCGCGCGCAGCTCCTCGAGGTCGAGCCGGTCCCGCGGTCGGTCCGCCAGGCGCTTGAACGAGACGAGGCTGCGCAGCCCCGCGATCAGGAATCGTCCATCGCCGAGGTCGGCGCGCTCGGCCCCCGCCGCCACGGTCGTGAAGTCGAGCGGCGGCTTGCCCTCGCGCAACAGGTCGATCAGCCCGCGCTCGGTCAGCAGCCGTGCGTGCTCGCGGCCCGTCAGCGAGCGCGATGTGAGCGGTGACCCGTCGTGCGTCCAGACCGCGCCCAGGCTCGCGAGCGCCTGCTCGCAGCGCTGGTCGTTGTCGTCGTCCTCAGCCGGGATGAGCAGGTCGACGTCCTCGGTCGCGCGCACGTAGCGGTGGGCGATGACAGCGAACCCGCCGATGACCACGAAGCGCGCGCCGGCGCTCAGGAACGCGCCGGTGATCGCGTCGAGCTCAGGATCGGGGGTCGAGGGGCTCACGCACGATCGCCCGTCGTAACCTGGCGGCCTGGACGGAGAGCCGTTGACCGCGACGCAGCCTTGCTTCCAGGGACTCTCCGGGCTTGCGAGCGAGGGACGCGCGCTCGCGAGCGTCGATCCGCCTCCAGGCGGCCTGCCTGTCGACTCTCAGTAGCGTATGGGTCCGCCGCGCCATTGCCCGCATCCATGCTACCCGGGCTCGGCCTCTGCTTGAATACGCCGTCGTCATGCCGAAGATGAAGAGCCACTCGGGCGCCAAGAAGCGCTTTCGCAAGACGGGCACGGGCAAGCTGCGTGCCCGCCACGCGATGACGAGCCACATCCTCGAGAAGAAGAGCGCCAAGCGCAAGCGGCGTCTGGGGCGGCCCGTCGAGATCGCCAAGGCCGATGAGCAGCGGGTCAAGGAGCTGCTGCGATGAGCCGCGTCAAGCGCTCCGTCCACGCGCGCAAGAAGCGCCGTGCGACGCTCGCGCGCACCAAGGGCTACCGCGGCCACGCCAACTCGAGCTACAAGCGCGCCAAGGAGGCGCTGCTCAAGGCCGACAGCTACGCCTACCGCGACCGCCGCAACCGCAAGCGCGACTTTCGCCGTCTGTGGATCACCCGCATCAACGCGGCTGCGCGCCAGGAGGGCCTGACCTATGGCACCTTCATCTACGGCCTCAAGCAGGCCGGCGTCGAGCTCGACCGCAAGGTGCTTGCCGACATCGCGGTGCGCGACCCCGAGACATTCCGACGTTTTGCCCAGACCGCCCGGGAGGCGGCCGCTGCCTAGACCAGGCACCGGCCACGCGACGACTTCCGGGGCGCCCAACAGGGCGCCCTTCGTCGTTGTAGGCCGCAGTTCACGAGTCCCCGCCCGCATCGCAGATGATCACCTCCCCCGACAACACCCAGCTCAAGCTGATCCGCAAGCTCCAGCGCAAGAAGGAGCGCGACCAGAGCGGGCTGTTCAGCGCCGAGGGAGAGGACCTGGTCGCAGCCGCGTACGCGGCCGGGTGGGAGCCCGAGACGCTGCTGCGCTCCGCTGCCGGCGGGCCGGCGCCCCAGGGGAGTCCCCCGCACACCGACGTCGAGCCCGCGCTGCTCGACCGGGTCAGCTCGCTCGGGTCGGGCAGCCGCGTGATCGGCGTCTATTGCCGGCACTGGTCGGAGGCCGCCGGAGACCTGGCGGTCTACCTGCACGGGATGGCCGATCCCGGCAACGTGGGCACGGTCATCCGCGCCGCGCACGGGTTCTGCGACGGTCCGGTCATCCTCGGACCGGGCTGCGCCGACCCGTGGTCGCCGAAGGCGGTCCGGGCGAGCATGGGCTCGATCTTCCACCGCCCGCCCGCGCGCGGGGACGCGGCGTCGCTGGCCGGCACGCTGGTGGCACTTGACGGCGAGGCCACCACCGCCCTGACACACGCGACGGACAAGCTGACGCCACCCGTCGTCCTGTGCGTCGGCGCCGAGCGCGAGGGCCTGCCCGCCGACGTGCTCTCCAGAGCCGCGCTGCGAGCGGCGATCCCGTTGCGCGCGGGCGGTCCCGAGTCGCTCAACGCGGCGATGGCCGCCGCGATCGGACTCTACGAGGTCGCCAATAGGATGGCCGCAGATGGCTGACGCCGCCGCCCGCCTGCAGGAGATCCGCGCGGAGGCAGAGCGGACGATCGCCGCGGCGGGCACCACGGCGCAGCTCGAGGAACTGCGGGTCTCCCATCTCGGCCGCAAGTCGGAGCTGACGGGCATGCTGCGCTCGATCGGCGACCTGCCGCCCGAGCAGCGCGGACCGGTCGGCAAGGGGGCGAACGAGGTCAAGCGCGCGCTCGAGGCCCTGCTCGATCAGCGTGTCGGCTCGCTCGAGGCCGCCGAGCTCGACGAGCGCCTGCGCACGGACGCGATCGACGTCACGCTGCCCGGCGACCCGCCCGCCGCCGGCGGCCACCTGCATCTGATCACCGAGACCCGGCGCGAGATCGAGGACGTCTTCCTCGGGCTCGGATTCTCGGTCGCGGAGGGGCCCGAGGTCGAGTTCGACTACTACAACTTCACCGCGCTCAACCACCCGCCCGACCACCCTGCGCGGATGCTCCAGGACACCTTCTACCTAGACCTGCGCTGCTGGCGGGGTGACCTCCTCCCGAGGCACCCCGCGCAGTGGCCCGACCGGCGCTCGGGCTGCGCTCCTCGTCGCGAGGAGGTGCTGCTGCGCACCCACACCTCGCCGATGCAGATTCGCGCGATGGAGGTCCAGCGGCCGCCGATCTACATCATCGTGCCGGGCAAGGTCTACCGGCGCGACTCCGACGCCACCCACACGCCGATGTTCCACCAGGTCGAGGGGCTCGCGATCGACGAGGACATCACGCTCGCCGACCTGCAGGGCGTGCTGCTCGAGTTCGCCCGGGCGATCTTCGGGCCCGACCGCGAGATCCGCCTGCGCCCGCACTACTTCCCCTTCACCGAGCCGAGCGTCGAGGTCGACGTCTCGTGCTTTCAGTGCCGGGGAACCGGGTGGCTGGGCGCGGTCGCGTGCAACCTCTGCAAGGGCTCGGGCTGGATCGAGATCCTCGGCTCGGGGCTGGTCGATCCCAACGTGCTCGGCTTCGTAGCCGCCAACGGCTACGACCCCGAGTGCGTCCAGGGCTTTGCCTTCGGCATGGGCATCGAGCGGATCGCGATGCTCCGCCACGCCGTACCCGACCTGCGGCTGTTCTTCGAGAACGACGTGCGCTTCCTGGAGCAGTTCGGCGCATGAGGGTCCCGCTCACATGGCTGCGCAGCCAGTGCGACCCGCCGCTCGACGCGACGGGTATCGCGCAGCGCCTCGACCTGACCGGTACCGAGCTCGAGCGCGTCGAGCGGGTCGGGGTGGGGTCGCCGGACGGCTTCGTGGTCGCCAAGGTGCTCAGCGCCGAGGCGCACCCTGACGCCGATCGGCTGCGCGTCTGCACGGTCGACGACGGATCGGGCTCGCAGCGCACGATCGTCTGCGGCGCGCCGAACGTCGCCGCCGGCCAGACGGTCGCGGTGGCGCTCCCCGGCGCGGTCATGCCCGACGGCAGCAGCCTCGGCGAGGCAAAGCTTCGCGGCGTCGCCTCGAGCGGCATGATCCTCGCCGAGGACGAGGTCGGCATCGGCTCCGAGCACGACGGGATCATGGTTCTGGCCGATGCCCTGGAGCCGGGCTCCGCGCTCGCCGATGCCCTGCCGATCTCCGACGAGGTGCTCGAGCTCGAGATCACCCCGAACCGGCCCGACTGCCTGTCGGTGAGGGGGATCGCACGCGAGCTCCACGCCGCGACGGGCACCGCGCTGGGCGAGGACCCGGCGGCCGGTGTGGTCGAGGCGACCGCATCGGGCCAGGCATCGGACCGGGTCTCGATCGAGATCGCCGATCCCGCGGTCTGCCGGCGCTTCACCGGGCGCGTCTTCGAGGGAGTTCGGGTCGGGCCCTCTCCGCTGTGGCTCAAGCAGCGCCTGCTCGCCGCTGGGCAGCGACCGATCTCCAACGTCGTCGACATCACCAACTACGTGATGCTCGCCACCGGGCAGCCGCTGCACGCGTTCGACCTCGACGCTGTGCGCGGCGGGCGCATCATCGTCCGCGCCGCCGAGCCGGGCGAGCGGATGACCACGCTCGACGATGTCGAGCGGGTGCTCGATCCCGACATGGTGCTCGTCGCCGACGCCGAGGGCCCGTCGGGGCTCGCCGGGGTCATGGGCGGGCAGATCTCCGAGGTCTCGCGGACCACGACCCGCGTGCTGATGGAGGCCGCGACCTGGGTGCCGACCCGGGTCCTGCGCACCTCGAAGGCGCTCGGCCTGCGCAGCGAGGCCTCGACGCGCTTCGAGAAGGGCCTGCACCCCGACAACGTGCCGGCCGGCCAGAACCTGGCCGCGCGGCTGATGGTGGGGCTGTGCGGCGCCCAGCTCGTGCCCGGGACGATCGACGTCTACCCGGTGCTCGAGGCGCCGCGGACGCTGACGTTGCGCCTCGACCGCCTCGAGCGCCTGCTCGGGGACCGCATCCCCGACGCCGAGGTGGTCGGCGCGCTCGAGGCCCTCGGCTTTCTGGTCGGGGCGTCCGGCCGCGAGCTCGAGGTGACCGTTCCCTACTGGCGCGACGCCGATGTCCAGCGCGAGGCCGACCTGGTCGAGGAGGTCGCCCGCATCCACGGGCTCGAGAAGCTGCCGGTCACGCTTCCCGCGCGCGAGCGCGCCGTCGGGCGGCTGAGCCCGGCCCAGCGGCTTCGCCGCCGCCTCGAGGATGCCCTGCGCGACCGTGGTCTGGACGAGGTGGTCGGCTGGTCGTTCACCGCGCCGGCCACGCTCGAGGCCCTGCAGCTGGGCGAGGAGCCCACGCTCGCGCTCTCGAACCCGCTCAGCGAGGACCAGAGTGTGATGCGCCCGCTGCTGCTGGGGGGACTGCTCGATGTCGCGCAGCGCAACGCCGCCCGCGCCGGCGGCGGCGTGGCGCTGTTCGAGTCGGCGCACGTCTACCGGCCGGCGGGTGCGCTGGAAGCGCCCCAGGGCAGCCCCGGCGGCGCGACGCCGGCCGCCGAGGCGCATCACCTGGCCGCGCTGCTGACCCGCCCGCGGCCCTCGACATGGCGCAGCGCGCAGGCGCCGGCCGACTTCTTCGCGGTCAAGGGCCTGGTCGAGGCACTCGGGGGCGCGGCGGGAGTTGCGCTCGAGTGCGAGCGCGCGACGCGTCGGTTCCTGCATCCCGGCCGCTCGGCGGCGGTGCGGACCGCTGCCGGGCATGAGCTCGGCTGGGTCGGCGAGCTGCATCCACTGGTCGCTCGCGCATGGGACCTCGAGGCCGCAGCGGCCTTCGAGCTCGACTTCGACGCGCTCGCCGCCGAGGCCGCGGGCGCCGCGCACGCCTATCGCGACGTGACCAGCTTCCCGTCGGTGCGTCAGGACATCGCCGTGGTCGCCCCCGCGGCGCTCACCGCCGCCGAGGTTCGGGCCGCGGTGCTCGACGCGGGCGGCGAGCTGCTCGCCTCGGCCGCGGTCTTCGACGTCTACGAGGGCGAGCAGGTCGGGGAGGGCAACCGCTCGCTCGCGCTGGCGCTCGAGTTCCGCGCGCGCGACCGCACGCTCACCGAGGAGGAGGTTGGCCGGCGCCGCGAAGCGGTCGAGCGGGCGCTGGCCGCGCTTGGCGGGCGGCTGCGTGGCTGACGGGCGCCGGGTCGCGGTGATCGGTGCGGCCGGCTTCGGCGGGGCGCTGTGCGCCGCCATCGTCGCCCGCCATCCCGAGCTCGAGCTGACCGCGCTGACGGCCCGCAGCGACGCGGGCCGCCGCCACGACGAGCTCTACCCTCGTCACGGCATCGACATGACGATGGCCGAGCTCGACGCCGACCGCATCGCCGAGCAGGCTGACGCCGCGCTGATCGCCTACCCGCATCGCGCCGCCGCGCCCGCCGCAGCGGCGCTGCGCGGACGCGGGCTGAAGGTCGTCGACCTCTCTGCCGACTTCCGGCTGACCCGCGAGCGCTACGAGCGCTGGTACCAGCCCCACGAGGCCCCAGAGCTGCTGGGCGAGGCGGTCTACGGGCTGCCGGAGATCGGCCACCGCGAGGCGATCCGGAAGGCGTCGCTGGTGGCCGGCCCGGGCTGCAACTCGACCGCGGCGCTGCTCGCCCTGTGGCCGCTGCGCGAGCACCTGCGCGACGCCGTCGTCGACGTCAAGACCGGCGTCTCGGGCGCCGGCCGCGAGGCCAGTCACACGACCCACTACGTCGCGGTCGCCGACAACGTCAACCCGTACAAGGTCGAGGGCCACCGCCACAGCGCCGAGCTCGAGCAGGAGCTGCCCGGAGGGGTGGCGATCACCTTCGTCGCGCACCTGGTGCCGATCGACCAGGGTCTGCTCGCGAGCGTCTACGCGACCGTCGAGCCGCGCCTCGACGCCGAGCAGGTGCGCGCGCTGTTCGAGGACGCCTACGCGGGCGAGCCGCTCGTCGACGTGGTCGACGGCCCGCCGCGCACCGCCGACGTGCGTGCCACCAACCGCGCCCGGGTGCACGTGGCCGTCGTCGGCGAACGGGTGATCGCCTTCTGCGCGCTCGACAACCTCTGGAAGGGCGCCGCCGGACAGGCGGTTCAGGACCTCAACCTGATGCTCGGCCTGCCCGAGACTGCGGGGCTGACGTGAGCGGGCCGGGCTTCTTCGCCTCGCGCTGGGTCGAGGCCCCCGACCACGTGACCGAGCTCGATCCCGACGCGCTGCCGGCGGGCTTCCGGGCGGCCGGGATCGCCGCGGGGCTCAAGCCCGAGGGGCTCGATCTCGGCGTAATCGCCAGCGACGAGCCCGAGACGGTCTCCGCCGCGCGCTTTGCCACCAACGCCCGCCTCGGCGCCCCGGTGCTGGTCTCGCGCGAGGCCGAGCTCCAGGGCCTGCGCGCGGCGGTCGCCAACGCCGGCGGCTCCAACACCGGCGACGGCCAGCGCGGCATCGAGACCGCGCTCGCGATGCAGGCCGCCGCGGCGCACGAGCTCGGGCTGCGCCCGGAGCAGGTCGGCCTGGCCTCAACCGGCGTGATCGGCCCCGAGCTGCCGCGCGAGCCCGCGGTAGGGGGCACGCGCGCGGCGTGCGCCGCGCTGGGAGCGGACGCGGGCGCCTTCTCGCGCGCGATCCTCAGCAGCGACTCGGGTCCCAAGCGTGCCTGCCTGGAGGTCGCGCTCTCCGGCGGGCCGGTGCGGCTCGCGGCCCAGGCGAAGGGGGCGGGGATGATCTCGCCGCGCTTCGCGACGATGTTCTGCTTCGTCGAGACCGACGCGCGCCTGGCGCAGGAGACGATCGAGCTGCTCACCGGGGTCTGCGTCGCCCGCTCCTTCGACCGCGTCTCGGTCGACGGCCAGCTCTCGACCAGCGACACCGTGTTCGCCTTCGCCAACGGCGCGTCGGGGATCGCAGTCGAGCCCGAGAGCGGCGACGAGCTCGTGCTCGGCCAGGCGATGGACGCGCTGCTGCGCCAGCTCGCGCTGGCGATGGTCGCCGACGGAGAGGGCGCGCGGCGCGTCGGGCGGATCGTCGTGCGGGGTCGCGCCGAGGGTGTGGAGGAGGTCGCGCGCGCGGTGGCGAACTCGCCTCTGGTGAAGACCGCACTCCACGGCGCTGACCCGAACTTCGGCCGCATCCTCCAGGCCGCGGGCGCCGTCTGGCCGGCGGGCGAGCCGTTCGTGGCCGATCTCGCGATCGAGGGCCGCCAGCTCGTCAGCGCCGGCGAGGCGGTGGGGGTGACCCCCGACGAGCTCGCCGGGCTCGAGCGCGCGGTGTCGATTCCCGAGGTCGAGTACGAGCTGACGATGCCCGGCGAGGGCGGGGAGGCGGAGGTCTTCTTCAGCGACCTCTCGACCGCCTACGTCTCCTTCAACGCGGAGTACACGAGCTGATGGTCACTGATGCGTGACGTCGCCACCCTCCTCGAGGCGCTGCCCTACATCCGCGAGTTCCACGGCCGGACCGTGGTGATCAAGTACGGCGGCGCAGCGATGGTCGACGCCGACCTGCGCGAGGAGTTCGCGCGCGACGTCGTGCTGCTCAAGTACGTCGGGATGAACCCGGTCGTGGTCCACGGCGGCGGGCCCGACATCACCCGCTACATGGAGCGGCTCGGGATGGAGGTCGAGTTCGTCGACGGGCTGCGCGTCTCCGACGAGGCCACCGTCGAGGTCGCGAAGATGGTGCTCGTCGGCAAGCAGAACAAGGACATCGTGCTGCGCCTCGGCCGCCACGGCCAGCCGGCGGTCGGGCTGTGCGGCGACGACGGGATGCTGTTCACGGTCAAGAAGCAGCTCGCGGGCGACCGCGACATCGGCTTCGTCGGCCAGATCGAGCGGCTCGACGTGGACGTGCTCACCCACATCGCGCAGGGCTACGTCCCGGTGGTCGCCTCGGTCGGCGCCGACCGCGAGGGCCAGTCCTACAACGTCAACGCCGACACCGCCGCGGCCGCGGTCGCGAGCGCGCTGGGCGCTTACAAGGCGATCTTCCTGACCGATGTCGAAGGCTGGCTGGCCGACCCGGCCGACCCCGGCTCGCTGATCAGTCGCGGCACCGCCGACGAGGTCGAGCGTGCGCTGCCGGGCATCGCGGGGGGTATGCGCCCGAAGCTCGAGGCCTGCCTGCGTGCGCTCGCGGGCGGCGTCCGTCACGCGCACATCCTCGACGGCCGCCACCCTCACTCACTGCTGCTGGAGCTGTTCACCGACGAGGGCACCGGGACCAAGCTCTGGCCATGAGCCTCGCCGAGCTGCAGGCCCTGGAGTCGCGCGCGGTCATCGGCACCTACGCGCGCAACCCCGTCGAGTTCGTCCGCGGCCAGGGGACGCGGCTGTGGGATGTCGACGGGCGCGAGTACCTCGACTTCCTCGCCGGGATCTCGGTCGTCCAGATCGGGCACTGCCACCCGGCGCTGGTGGCGGCGGTCACCGAGCAGGCGCAGCGCCTGATGCACGTCGGCAACCTCTACTACACCGAGCCCTCGCTGCGGCTCGCCGCGCGGCTTTCCCAGCTCGCGCTCGGCGGCAAGGCCTTCATGTGCAACTCCGGCGCGGAGGCCGTCGCGTGCGCGCTCAAGCTCGCGCGCCGCGCGCGACCGCGCGGGCGCTTCGTGGTCATGGAGCGCGGCTTCCACGGCCGCACGATGGGCGCGCTCTCGGCGACCCCGCAGGAGGCCAAGCAGGCGCCCTTCGCGCCGCTGGTGCCGGGCTTCGACGTCGTGGCCCACGACGACGCCGATGCGCTCGCGGCGGCGGTCTGCGCCGATACGGCCGCGGTCCTGCTCGAGCCGATCCAGGGCGAGGGTGGCATCTGGCCGCTGTCGGAGGCAACGCTGCGCGCCGCCCGCGCGGCCTGCGACGAGCACGACGCGATGTTGATCTTCGACGAGGTCCAGCGCGGCATGGGGCGCACCGGTCGCTGGTGGGGGTTCGAGGCCTCCGGTGTGCGCCCCGACGCGATGACGCTCGCCAAGGGTCTCGGAGGCGGGCTGCCGATCGGCGCCTGCCTGACCTCCCCGGCCTGCGCCGACGTGCTCCAGCCCGGCGACCACGGCTCGACGTTCGCCGGCGGGCCGGTGGTCGCGGCGGGCGCGAACGCGGTGGTCGACGTGGTCGGCGAGGAGGGCTTCCTGGCCACTGTCGCCGAGCGCGGCGAGCAGCTCGCCGACGGCCTGCGCGGGCTCGGGCTCGACGTGCGCGGCCGTGGCCTGATGCTGGCCTTCGCGTGCGACGAAGCGCCGAGCGTCGCCAGCCGGCTGCTGCTCGAGCAGCAGCTGCTGGTCAACGCGACGGGCCCGGACACGATCCGGCTGCTGCCGCCGCTGACGGTCAGCGGCGAGGAGGTGTCGGAGGCGGTTGCCCGCATCTCCGCCGCGCTCGCATGACCTGCCGCGCTCGCCGCGCGCGCGGCTGACGCTGGCCGGACCCGCGTCGCGTGTCCGCTCATCGGACCTCGCCTCTACGACAAGAAAAGTGTCTGTGAGACAACGGTGTTGCGTCAGAGACACGATCGTTGTCGTAGATTGGAGTCCTCCCGCCCTGCGCACCCCAGATGCGTCCAGGCGGCGTGCGTATCGGCGCTGACGACCGCGGCAAGCTGTAACGTTCGCGGCGTGTACATCGGAACCTCCATCTTCCTGATCGCGCTTGGCGCGATCCTCAAGTTCGCCGTCACCGCCTCGGTCGCCGGCTTCGAGATCCAGACCGCGGGGACGATCCTGATCGTCGTGGGGATTGTCGGGCTGCTGGTATCGGTCCTGCTGCTGACCGTCGGGTCCGACCGCCGTCGCGGCGTCGTCGAGGAGGACCGCACCGTCGTGCGCGATCGCGACCGCGACCCGCGTTACTAGGAAGACCGGTCGCCCGGCGCGGTCTCGAGCGGCCCTCCCCTGCCGCCGCGCCGGATGTACTAGCTTGCGCGCCCATGTCCGCCGAGCAGCCAGCGCCCCGGCCGTACGGTGCCTACGAGGCGGCCCCGGGCGAGGTCGACCGCGTGCTGCTGCTCTACTCGGGCGGCCTCGACACGAGCGTCATGCTCAAGTGGATCCAGGACGAGTACGACGCGGAGGTGATCGCGCTGTGCGTCAACCTCGGCCAGCCCGACGAGGACTTCGATGTCGTCCGCGGCAAGGCGCTGGACCTCGGCGCGCTGCACTGCGAGGTCCTCGACGCCCGCGAGGAGTTCGCGCGCGACTACGTCGCGCGCGCGATCCGGGCCAACGCGCGCTACGGAGGCGGATACCCGCTGTTCACCGCGCTCGGCCGGCCGCTGATCGCCAAGCTCGCCGTCGAGCAGGCGCGCGAGCACGGCTGCGATGCCGTGGCGCACGGCTGCACCGGCAAGGGCAACGATCAGGTGCGCATCGACGCGACCGTGCTCGCACTCGCGCCCGACATGAAGATCGTCGCCCCGGTGCGCAACTGGAGCATGGGCCGCGACGAGGAGATCGCCTATGCGCGCGAGCACGGGATCCCGGTCAAGGGCGGCAGCGAGGCGACGCCGTACTCGGTCGACGACAACATCTGGGGCCGCTCCTCAGAGGGCGGGCCGATCGAGGACCTCTCCCAGCCCCCCCGCGACGACGTCTTCGAGCTCGTCGCCGACCCGCGCGATGCGCCCGATCAACCGCGCGACCTCGTGGTCGGCTTCGAGGCGGGCCTGCCGGTCTGCCTCGACGGCCAGCGCCTCGGCCTCGTCGACCTGGTCGATCGCTGCGCGCTGGCCGGGCGCGAGCACGGGGTCGGGATCCTCGACCACATCGAGGACCGCATCGTCGGCCTGAAGGTCCGCGACCTGTACGAGATCCCCGCGGCCGAGATCCTGCTCACCGCCCACCAGGAGCTCGAGAAGCTCGTCTGCACGATCCACCAGAACGAGTTCAAGCACGTGCTCGACCGCAAGTGGGCCTACCTCGTCTACGCCGGGCTCTGGCACGAGCCGCTGCGCTGCGATCTCGACGCCTACATGGAGTCGGTGAGCGCTCAGGTCACCGGCGAGATCACGATGCGCCTCTACAAGGGCTCGGCGCGCGCGGTGGCGCGCAGCTCGCCGAACTCGCTCTACGACCAGGACCTCGCAGGCTTCGGCGAGTCCGGTGGCCACTTCTCCCAGCAGGCGAGCCCGGGGTTCATCGAGCTCTGGAGCCTGCAGTCCCGCAAGGCTTACGAAATCCGCAACCGGGAAAGGAAGGACGCATGAACTCCAAGAGCTACTCCGTCCTCGGCTGGATCGTCTGGCAGGTCGGCTCCAGGGTCGCCAAGCGCAAGATGGGCAACAACCGCGCCAAGCTCGGCGCCGCGGGCATCGTCGCGCTGGCGCTCGTCGGCGGGGCGATCGCCTCGCGCTCGGGTGGGGACGATTGATCCGGTACCTCACTTGAGGCTGTAGGCTCGAGCGGGTGACACGGAGGCTCGCCGCCCGCCGCGCTCTGGTCCTCGTCACGCTGCTCGCCGCGCTTGCGTCAACCGCCTGCGCCCGTGACCGCGAGAACGATCCAGAGCCGCCCGAGCCCGCGGCGACGCCAGCGCAGTTCGCGCAGCGCTTCGAGCGCTTGACGGCCGTGGCGCTCGACCCGGGCCGCGACGAGCTCTACGGCATCACCTTCGAGGAGCCCGAGCTGCCCGACCGCTTCCAGCGCTTTGGCGGGTACACGCTCGTCTGGGCGCAGGGCGCCGAGCAGCGCGAGCTGGCACTGGGCGGCGAGGACGCGGCGCGCCCCGATCGGGAGGGCATCTACTGGGAGCGGGTCGGCGACGGCTGGAGCGCCGCGAAGCCGTTCGGCGACCACCTCGTGCTGCAGTGGGTCGGGCCGAGCACCAAGGCGACGACGGTCAGGTGGGATCGTCTCGAGCGCGCCGTCCGGGCCGCCTATCGCGGTGACTCGGGGGTCCTGACCGAGGCCGAGCAACCCTGTCGCGAGGACGATGTCGATCCGATCGAGGCGGAGCCCGGGCAGTGCAGCGTCGACGGCATCCCGGTCACCTTCGACGACACCGACCAGCCGCTGTCGACGCCGGCGCTCGACGTACGTGTGGTCGGCGTCGAGACGCCGACCGAGATCGGACAGGACACCTCCTCGCCGCTCTCCCCGGAGGGCCGTTTCGTCGTCGTGGCGTACCGCATCAAGAACACCGCCTCGGAGTCGATCGGCTTCCTGCTGCCGGCGTTGCGCCTCGGAGGGCGCACGGTCGAGGAGGACAATCGCGCGCGGTCGCTGCTGCCCGAGTCGCGCGCCTTTCCGCTCGAGCCGGGTCAGACGACGGAGCTGCAGACGGCCTTCGACGTCGACGCGGAGCTCGCAGAGCGCGTACGCGAGCGCGGTGCGCTGATCCTGCCGGCCCAGCGCGACGAGGACGGCGAGCCCTCCGCCGACATCGCCCAGGCCTGGGTCCGCCTCGCCGGGGTCCCGAACGAGCTGCCCGAGACGCCGCAGGATCCAAACGCGGCGCCGTTGATCCCGGAGGAGCCGCCCGAGCCGCCCGGGCCGCCGGACATCGACGTCGACCGCGGCTCGGGGCCGCCGATCGGTGGCGGCGCCCGCCGCCTCTACATGGCCAACACCTACTTCCCGCTGCCCGAGGCCTTTGTCGCGGGCGGGGTCGAGGTGGGCTCGCGCGCCGGCGGCTGCCGGATCCCGCGGCCAACCGACCGCGACAGGTCCGAGCTGCTCGCCGCCGAGCGCCGGTCGACGCCGCGGGGGCGCATCGGCCGCCCGCGCGACCGCCAGATCCTGCTCGCGGAGTGCGGCGCGGACGGACGCTGGGCGATCGCCTTCTGGGAGCGCCGCGGCCTGAAGCGCGGCCTCAGGGTCAACGGCGACGAGTTCGCCTATCGCGACGGCCGGTGGGTCGGCACGCCGCAGGGCGAGACGCCGGGCTGCCGGCTGCCCGAGGCCGCCGCGGCCGTCTGGCAGATCGACGTCTCGGTCTGCGACTGAGCGCTGGAGTCCACCGAGATCGGTGGATCCAGGCTGAGGTGAGAGCGCCTACTGCGCAGGAGCCCCGCGGAAGCGGGTGCCGATCGTGACCAGCAGGTGCACGACGCCGAGCACGATGAAGAACGCCGTCGGGGCCGACTCGTCGGAGAAGCCGGCCAGGAATGGCAGCGCTATCAACACCACAACGAGCACGTAGTCGAGCGCGACGTGCGCCGATTGCGGAATCTGGTTGATGAGGCTCGTCGGCCCGTCGGTCGAGGCGGCGATCGCGAGCACGATGACGCCGATGACGATCGACAGCGCCGTCGCAGCTCCGCTGGCGTAGTCGAGCAGAAAGGGCGCGACTATGAGCACCGCGGCCGCGGCGTACTCGATCAGGCCGTGGACGGCTACCGGGATGGGGCCTTGACGCATCATGGGCGACTTATACCTCAGCAGGGCTCACTCACATCCGATCGCGGTCCTATATTCGGGCTCGCCGTGTCCGCCGTCCACCTCCACGTCCACTCCGAGTACTCGCTGCTCGACGGCGCATGCAAGATCGACTCGCTCGCCGCGCGGGCCGCCTCGTACGGCCAGCCGGCGCTCGGGCTGACCGACCACGGCGTGATGAACGGCGCGATCGAGCACTACAAGGCGTGCGCCAGGCACGGCATCAAGCCGATCATGGGCTTCGAGGCCTACTTCGTCGACGACCGCCGCAGTGAGGCCGTTCGTTACGAGCGCAACCACCTGACGCTGCTCGCCCGCAGCGACGAGGGCTTTCGCAACCTCGTCAAGCTCACCAGCGCCGGCTTCCTCGAGGGCTACCGGCGCGGCAAGGCAAACGTCGACATGGAGCTGCTCGCGCGCCACTCCGAGGGCGTGATCGCGCTCACCGGCTGCCTGCAGTCGCGCTTCTGCAAGCGCCTCGTGGACGACAACCCATCCGAGGCGCGCGCGCACGCCGACGAGCTGATCCAGGTCTTCGGCGCCGAGGATGTCTACTTCGAGCTGCAGCGCAACGGCATCGCCGCCCAGGACAAGGCCAACGAAGGCATCGCGCGGATCGCGAACGAGGTCGGGCGCCCGGTCGTCGGCACGGCCGACGTGCACTACCTCGGCCGCGAGGACTTCGACAACCACGCGGCGCTGCTGTGCGTGCAGACCAAGAGCACGCTCGCCAAGCCGAAGCTGAGCTTCGACACGAACGAGTTCTACCTCAAGGACTCGCGCGAGCTGGCCGAGTCCTTCTCGCCCTGGCCGGAGGCGGTCCCGACCTCGCTCGAGATCGCGCAGCGCTGCGAGGTCGAGATCGAGCTCGGCAAGATGCTGATCCCGCGCTACCCGACGCCGGACGGGGAGGGGGAGGCCGGCTACCTGCGCCGTCTCGCCGAGGCGGGCCTGCGCGAGCGCTACGGCGACCCGGTTCCGGCCGCCGCGACCGAGCGGCTCGAGCTGGAGCTCGAGGTCATCGGGCGCATGGGCTTCGACGCCTACTTCCTGATCGTCTGGGACTTCGTCTCCTACGCGAAGGGCAACGGCATCGCAGTCGGGCCCGGCCGCGGCTCGGCCGCGGGCTCGATCGTCTCCTACGCGCTCGACATCACCGAGGTCGATCCGCTCGCCTACGACCTGCTCTTCGAGCGCTTCCTCAACCCCGAGCGCGTGTCGATGCCCGACATCGACATCGACTTCTCGGTCCGCGGCCGCGAGCGCGTGATCCGCTACGTCTCCGATAAGTACGGCGCCGAGTCGGTCGCGCAGATCATCGCCTTCGGCAAGATGCTCCCGCGCAACGCGACCCGCGACGCGGCGCGCGTGCTCGGCAAGGAGTACGCCGTCGGAGACCGCCTGGCGAAGCTGATCCCCGAGCCGGTGATGGGCCGCAGCAAGTCCTTCGACGACTACCTCAAGGAGGAGCCCGAGCTCAAGCGCGCTTATGACACCGACGCCGACGCGCGCGCGGTGATCGACACCGCCAGGGGGCTCGAGGGCATCGTGCGCAACGCCGGCATCCACCCCGCCGCCGTCGTGATCGCCGACCGCCCGCTGACCGACCTGGTGCCGCTGGCGAAGATGGAGGATCGCGGCGCGGCGATCGACGGCGAGCGCGCCTACCGCACCGTCACGCAGTACTCGATGAAGCCGATCGAGGAGATCGGCCTGCTGAAGATGGACTTCCTCGGGCTGCGCAACCTCGACGTGATCGAGGACTGCCTCGACATCCTCGAACGCTCGACTGGACAGCGCCTCGACATGGCGCGGCTGCCGCTCGACGACGCCAAGACCTACGAGATGATGGCCCGTGGAGACTCGGTCGGCGTGTTCCAGTTCGAGTCGGAGGGCATGCGCGACGCGCTGCGCAAGGTGCGTCCGACCGAGTTTGAGGACCTTGTCGCACTGGTGGCGCTCTACCGCCCGGGAGCGATGCGCCACATCGACACCTACGCGCACAACAAGCGCTCGCCCGAGTCGGTGACCTACCTCGACGAGCGCCTGCGCGCGATCACCGAGTCGACCTACTCGGTGATCCTCTACCAGGAGCAGTCGATGCAGATCGCCAAGGAGATCGCGGGCTTCTCCGGCGCCGAGGCGGACGACCTGCGCAAGGCGATCGGCAAGAAGAACCGCGCCGCGATGGCAGAGCTCAAGCCGCGCTTCTTCGAGGGTGCGCGCGCCAGCGGCACCCAGCCGCGCACGATCGACGAGCTGTGGGCGGTCAACGAGGCCGCGGCCGACTACAGCTTCAACCGCGCCCACGCCGCCTGCTATGCGCTGATCTCCTACCGCACCGCCTGGCTGCGCGCCAACCACCCGGCCCAGTACATGGCGGCGCTGATCTCCTCGGTGATGTCGACCAAGGACAAGGTGCCGTTCTTCGTCGCCTGCTGCGAGGACATGGGCATCGAGGTGCTTCCGCCCGACGTCAACGAGTGCGGGCACACCTTCGCCGTGTTCGAGTCCAACGTGCGCTTCGGGCTCGACGCGGTCAAGGGCGTCGGCTCGGCGGCGGTCGACGCGATCATCGCCGCGCGCGAGGAGACCGGCCCGGGTGGGCCGTTCTCCTCGCTGTGGGACTTCTGCCGCCGCGTCGACGCTCGCGCGGTCAACAAGAAGGCGATCGATGCGCTGGTCAAGTGCGGCGCGCTCGACTCCACCGGCGCGACCCGGACGGGGATGCTCGAGGTGCTCGAGCAGGCCCAAGGCGCGGGGCACAAGATCCAGCAGGACGCCCTGCTCGGCCAGTCGTCGATCTTCGACCTCGATCCGCCGGCCCCCGGAGGCGGACCCGCCGGCGGGGCCTTCGCCGGCGTGCCCGACCTGCCCGTGCCTGCGCTGCCCGACGAGCGCGCCCAGCTCAACGTCTGGGAGAAGGAGACGCTCGGGCTGTTTCTCTCCAGCCACCCGCTCAAGGAGGTGCGCGCGGCGCTGCGCGCGCGCGTCGACTGCTCGCTGGCCGACCTGCACGAGCGTCGCGACGGCGACGTGGTCACGGTCGGCGGGATGGTCACCGAGTTCAAGCGGATCCGCACCCGCAAGGGCGACCCGATGATGTTCGCGACACTCGACGACCTCGGGGCAAGCGTCGAAATGGTCGTCTTCAACTCGGCGTTCGAGGCCAACGCCGACCGCGTCGACACCGACACGGTGCTGATCGTCCACGGTCGCGTCGACCACAAGGACGCGGGCGACGTCAAGCTCGTCGTCAACGACGTCGAGCCGTTTCAGCCCAGCGCCGAGGAGGTCGCCGCGGCGGAGGCGCTCGCCGGCGCCGAGCCCGTGGTCAAGCGCCTCACCGTCGAGGTCTCGCCGGGCGTCCCCGAGGGGTTCCTCGACGACCTCAAGGAGCTCTGCCGCAACAACCCCGGCGACCACGAGCTGCGGCTCGTCGTCGGCGCGCGCACGCTCGTGCTCGGGGCCGAGTATCGCGTCGCCGCCGACGGCTCGTGCCTGGCCGAGCTCGACCATCTGCCGGGCGCGGCGCGCGTGGCGTGAGCCGCCCCATGCAAGGCGACCGGCGCGGCACCCGGACGATCCGCTCGATGGCGGTGGCGCTGGCGTCGTCGCCGCGCTGATTCCGCTGCTGGCCTACGCGGATGACGACGCCGGCGAGATCGATCTCTTCGAAGTGCTGCTCGGCGGCTGGCAGTTCATTCCCTGGGGCCTGGTCGCCTCGAACGTCGTCGGACTATCTGCCGCCGTGCGCGCGGCGACGATGGTGGCGTTCGTCGTGGTCTCGGTGTTCGTCTACGCGGGCGCCGACGAGGGCTCGACCGGGGGCATCGTGATCCTCTTCCTGCCCGCGTACCTGCTGATGGTGCTGGGGCTGGTCGTGCTCGTCGCCGCCGTCGCGAGTGGCGTGCGCCGCAGGGGTTGAGGCCACGGGGAGGAGCGCAGCCGAGACCCGGCCGGAGCGCACCCGCACCCACAAGGGCCACCCGATGATGTTCGCGACGCTCGACGACCTCGAGGGGTCGGTCGAGATGGTCGTCTTCAACTCGGCGTTCGAGGCCAACGGCGACCGCGTCGACACCGACCGCGTGCTGATCGTCAAGGGTCGCGTCGACCAGAAGGAGACCGGCGAGGTCAAGCTGATCGTCAACGAGGTCGAGCCGTTCGAGCCGAGCGCCGAGGAGGTCGCGGCTGCCGAGGCGGTCGCCGATTTCCGAGCCGCAGGTGAAGCTGACGGTGGAGGTCGCGGCGAGCGTGCCCGAGGGCTTCCTCGACGACCTCAAGGAGCTCTGCCGCAACAACCCCGGCGACCACGAGCTGCGGCTCGTCTTCGGCGCGCGTACGCTTGTGCTCGGGGCCGAGTATCGCGTCGCCGCCGACGGCTCGTGCCTGGCCGAGCTCGACCACCTGCCGGGCGGCGCTGGTGGCCTGAGCGGCACGAGGCCGTGAGGGCCAGCCGTCCGTCGCCGGGACGACCATGGAGGCCATCGAGGTCGTGCTTCGCACAGAGACGCCCGAGGGCATCGAGGTCGTCCTCCCGGCGATCGTCTACGCGAAGGTGCTGGAGGAGCATCCGTCCGTAGCCGACCTCGACATGATCGACCGGACTGTCCGTGCGCCGCATGAGCGACACGCGGACCCGCGGCCGGAGCGGGAGCGCCTCCTGCGCCGAGAGGGCGAGCTGTGGGTGCTCGCGGTCGTCGAGTTCGGCGAGGTTCCTGCGATCATCGTCACCGTCTTCGCGGCCCAGCGCCCGCCTGTCTAAGCAATGTCGACGACCACCACCATCCGCGTCTCGGCAGCTGACGTTCGGCTGACCGGCTCGTACGAGCCCGTCGGTGACGTCCTTTACCTCTCGTCACCGGGCGACGACAAGTCCGAGGCCGCGCAGGAGACACCCGAGGGGCACGCGGTGCGTCTCGACGGCGAGGGCCGCATCACCCACCTCACCGCGGTCAACGCGAAGTGGCTCCTCGATCGCGACGGCGAGCTCGTTGCGACGCTTCGCGACGGACGCCGGCTCAGAGTCGATGCTCGCGAGGTTGCAGGGCTGCTCGACTGATCGACGTGGGGCCGGGTCACGAATCCGCGGCTGCATCAGTCATCCGTGGCGGGCGGTAGCGTCGTCGGATGTGACTGTCTGTGCGAACAACCCCGGCGACCACGAGCTCCGCCTGGTCGTCGGGGCGCGCACGCTGGCGCTCGGGCCGGAGTACCGCGTCGCGGCGAGCGACTCGTGCCTGTCAGAGCTCGAGCAGCTACCGAGCGCCGCGCTCGTGGCCTGAGGGCTGGCCCCGGACCTACGGGCGCTCGCCGGTGCCCAGCCGCGCCAGGTCGGCGTCGAAGGACAGCACGCTGGTGCGCCAGCCTCGGGCGAGGGCGTCCAGGTAGCAGTCGTGGAGATCGATCGAGCGCTCGCGGTAGGTCACAGCCGCGGCCCGCAGCGCGTCGCCGTGCTCGACCATGAAGCCCGGCTCGTCGGTGATCGCCTCGACGGCAGCGGCGACCGCCTCGCGTTCCCAGCCGTAGCCGGCGTTGGCGCTCTCGAGCACGAAGGCGACTTCGAGCACGGTCGCGGCGAGCACGGCGATCGCCTCGCCGCCGCGCGCCGCTTCGACGCGGGTGCGGGCGGCGCGTCCGTGGTCGCCGGCGTCGGCCTCGAGGATGCGCAGCAGGACGTTGGTGTCGGCGATCACCGCTTGGCCGGCGGCGTCCGGCGGCCGGTGCGCTCAGCGCGGGCCGCCCGGAGGGCGTCCGGCCAGGGCAGAGGATCGCGGCCGCCCCGCTCGGGGGGGTCGAACTCGAGGACGCCGCGCGGACGGCGCACGACGACTTCGCCTTCGCGGGCCTCGACGATCACGGGGTCGCCGATGGCGAGGCCGGCCGCCTCACGCACGGCACGCGGGATCGTGACTTGGCCCTTCGTGTAGATCTTCGCCGTACCCATGGGCAGAGTATGGCACGACGCGAGAAGTATGGCGAGCCAACTGACGGGCTCCACTATCCGGCGCCGGATCGCCGCGACCTCGGGAGGGGGTGTGGGGGCGGCGCAGGGGGGGCCCGGGGAGAAAAGGAGAGGGCCCACCACCTCGCCCAAAAAACAA
>JBPCPD010000085.1:0-7488 GCA_050999535.1 Thermoleophilaceae bacterium | reverse complement strand
CGCGCGGTGCAGGGCGGATGAGTCCGCACGTCGCGAGGCCAAGGCACAGGCCGCGCGCGAGGCAAAGGAGGCCGCACGGCGCGAGGTCGAGGCGCAGGCCGCCCGCGAGGCGGCCGAGGCAGCAGGCGCCGATGCGGGGCAGGCCGCGGCCAGGCCGCTCGCCCCAGCGGCCGCGCCGACCCCACCCGCCGAGCAGCGCACGTTCGACCCGGACGAGGACAGCGGGACGTGAGCGCCCAGATCGCGGCCCAGGACGTCAAGGCGCTGCGCGAGCGCACCGGCGCGGGGATCATGGACTGCAAGGCCGCGCTGCAGGAGTCCGCCGGCGACGTCGACAAGGCGATCGAGCTGCTGCGCGTCAAGGGCCAGGCGCAGGCCGCCAAGCGCGGGCAGCGCAGCGCCACCGAGGGTCTGGTCGTCAGCTATCTCCACCACAACGGCAGGGTCGGCGCGCTGGTCGAGGTCGACTGCGAGACCGACTTCGTCGCGCGCAACGACGAGTTCTTCGAGTTCGCTCGTGAGGTCGCCTCGCACGTCGCCGCGGCTGCGCCCCAGTACGTCTCCGAGGACGAGGTCCCCGATGAGGTGCGCGCCGCCGAGATGAGGGTGTTCGCCGAGCAGGCGGCTGGGGAGGGCAAGCCCGAGCAGGTCCAGCAGAAGATCGCCGAGGGCCGCATGCGCAAGTGGTCCGAGGACAACGTCCTGCTCGCCCAACGCCACGTCAATGCCGACAGGCACGACGGCGCGACGATCGAGGAGCTGCGCGCCGCGCTGTCGGCGAGCACCGGCGAGAACGTGATCATCCGCCGCTTCGCGCGCTTTCGGATCGGGGAGTAGACCTTGGCGGCCGCCGGGGACCCCGACGGCGCGGGTACCGCGGCCTTCGGGCGCATCCTGCTCAAGGTCTCAGGCGAGGCGCTGATGGGCGAGCTCGAGTACGGCGGCGATCCCGATCGAATCGCCGCGGTCGCCTCGCAGATCAAGCGCGTGAGCGACCGCGGGGTGGAGGTGGCGGTCGTCGTCGGCGGAGGCAACATCTACCGCGGTCTGGCCAGCGCGGCCGCAGGGATGGATCGTGCGACCGGTGACTACATGGGCATGCTCGCGACAGTCCTCAATGCGCTCGCGCTGCAGGACTCGCTCGAGAAGCACGGGGCGCGCACGCGCGTGCAGTCGGCGATCACGATCTCCGAGGTCGCCGAGCCCTACATCCGTCGCCGCGCGATGCGTCATCTCGAGAAGGGCCGGGTGGTGATCTTCGCCGCGGGCACCGGCAATCCGTTCTTCACGACCGACACCGCGGCTGCGCTGCGCGCCCTCGAGATCCACGCCGAGGCGATCCTGATGGCCAAGAACGGGGTCGAGGGCGTCTACACCGCCGACCCGCGCAAGGACCCCGGCGCGGAGTTCATCGCGACGATCACCCACCGCGAGGCGATCGAGCGCCAGCTGACCGTGATGGATGTCACCGCGCTGTCGCTGTGCATGGACAACCAGCTCCCGATCCACGTCTTCAACATGGACGACGAGGCCAACATCGACCGGATAGTGTGCGGCCGGCGAGTGGGGACGGTGGTGAGCACGAGTGGACAATGAGCTCGTCCAGGAGCTTCTCGACGACGCTGCCGAGCGCATGGGCAAGACCGTCGAGGCCACGCGGAGCGAGTTCTCGACCGTCCGCACCGGCCGCGCGTCGCCGAGCCTGCTCGACCGCGTCGACATCGACTACTACGGCGCCCAGACGCCGCTCAAGCAGCTCGCCAACGTCTCGGCCAGCGAGGCGCGCCTGTTGACGATCACGCCCTACGACAAGGGTTCGATCGGGCAGATCGAGAAGGCCATCCTCGAGTCCGACGTGGGCCTGACCCCGTCCAACGACGGCAACCTGATCCGGCTGACGATCCCCGAGCTGACCGAGGAGCGCCGGCGCGAGCTGGTCAAGGTCGTGCACGGCATCGCCGAGCAGGGCCGCGTCGCGGCGCGCAAAATCCGCCGCAAGGTGAGGGGCGACCTGCGCGAGCTCAAGAAGGAGGGCGATATCGGCGCCGACGACGAGCACCGCGCCGAGAGCGAGCTGCAACGGCTGACCGACGATCGCACCGGCGAGATCGACGCGCTGCTGGCCGCCAAAGAGGCCGAGATCCTGGACCGGTGAAATGAGATTCTCGCTGCGGTGCTCGTCCGAGGAGGATCGGGTCCGGTGCTCGCGCGACCGGCGATCGGGCTGCGCTCCCAGCGCGCCCGAGCGCCGGTGACGCCCGACAGCGGCGGGAAGCCGCGGTACGTCGCGATCATCACCGATGGCAACGGGCGCTGGGCTCGGGCGCGCGTGCCCCCGCCGATCGAGGGCCACAGCGCCGGCGCCGACGTCGTCAAGGACCGCCTGCGCGATGCCGCCCGGCTCGGCGTCGAAGAGCTAACTGTCTTCTCGTTCTCGACCGAGAACTGGACGCGCCCGAGCGAGGAGGTCGAGGGCCTGATGGCGATGTTCGGCGAGCGCATCGCCCGCGAGACGCCCGAGCTGAACGACGAGGGCGTGCGGATGCGCTTCGTCGGGCGCCGCGAGGGGGTGTCGGAGGGGCTTCAGAACAAGATGGCGTGGGCCGAGCGCGTGACGGCGGCCAACCGGCGGATCACGCTGTTCGTCGCCTTCAACTACGGCGGGCGAGCGGAGATCGTCGACGCGGCGCGCCGCTTCGACGGGGCGACCGAGGAAGAGTTCCGCCAGCACCTCTACGCGCCCGAGATGCACGATCCCGATCTGCTGATCCGCACCAGCGGCGAGCAGCGGATCTCCAACTACCTGCTGTGGCAGTGCGCCTACGCGGAGTTGGTCTTCCGCGACGAGCTGTGGCCCGATTACAGCCGCGAGGCCTTCGAGCAGACGCTGGACGAGTACGCGCGGCGGCGGCGGCGCTTCGGCGCGCGCGTGGCGCCGTGAGCGCGCGCGCCCGCGGCGAGCCGGCGGGGCGAGGGAGGCGCCGGGATGGTGGAGGCGGGCGCCGCGGGCGCGAGGTCGGCGCAGGGCGCCGCGGTGGCGGGAGGCGCGAACGCTCCGAGCTCTCGTCACGCATCCTCGTCGCGATCCCGGCGATCGCGTTCGCGATCTTCATCGTAGTGCAGGGCGGCCTCGTGTTCGCGCTTGGCCTGATCGGGCTCGGGATCCTCGCGCTGCGCGAGCTCTACACGCTGATGCGCCGCTCGCGGCCGGTCGACCTCGGCGGCTACCTCGCGCTGATCGCCATCGTCCTGCTGGCCGCCTACGGCGACCGCGACGACGTGCTGATCGCGCTCGTGGCGGCGATCCCGGTGATCTTCGCGCTCGCGCTCACTCGCTCGTCGCTGGACCACCTCGCGTGGGGGGTCTCGGGCACGATGCTCGGCGTCACCTGGGTCGGCCTCGCGCTCGCGCACGCGGTCTTCCTGCGCGATCTGCCCCACGGAGACGGTCTCGTGGTCGACCTGCTCGTCGGCACGTTCGTCGGCGACACGGCCGCCTACCTCGGGGGGCGCCTCTACGGCCGCCGGCCGCTGGCGTCCCGCATTTCGCCGAGCAAGACGGTCGAGGGGCTGGTCGCAGGGATCGTCGGCGGCACGGCGGCGTTCTGGTTCGCCGGCCTCTACCAGGACTGGCTGTCCGGTGTCGACGCACTCGTCCTCGGCTTCCTCGTCGCGCTCGTCGCGCCGCTCGGCGACCTGTTCGAGTCGGCGATCAAGCGCGACCTCGAGGTCAAGGACGCCGGCCGCTTCTTCGGCGTTCACGGAGGCGTGCTGGACCGCCTCGACGCGGTGTTCTTCACGGCTGTCGTGGGCTACTACGGCAGCGTCGCGCTGGGGTATGGCTGAGCCGGACGAAGCCGCCCGCCGGCAGGGCTCCGCTCCGAGGTCCGCGGAGCGCGACGTACAGCATGCGGATGGTGTTGTACGATCCTTCTGTGGCGACGATGAGCGTGAGCGAGGCACGGGAGAGGCTGTCCGAGGCCGTCGAGACGGCTCACACCGAGGCGGTCTTCCTGGAGCGCTACGGCCGGCCGGCCGCGGTGCTGCTCAGCCCCGAGCGGTTCGAGGAGCTGACCCGGGCGCTCGAGGAGGCCGAGGACGTCGCGGCCTTCGATGCCGCGATGGCCGAGGAGGGCGACAACATTCCCTGGGAGCAGGTCAAGGCCGACCTCGGCTGGGAGTGACCGCCTACCGGGTCGAGCTGCGCCCAGCCGCGGCCCGCGCTCTGCGCAAGCTGCCGCCCGAGGTCAGCCCGCGCATCCAAGGAGCGATCGAGCTCCTGGCGCGGGACCCCCGGCCCCCGGCCGCCCGGGCGTTGCAGGGCCGCCCAGGCCTGCGGGTGCGGGTCGGCGACTACCGCATCGTCTACACGGTCGAGGACGATGTGCTGCTCGTCGTCGTCGTGACGGTCGGGCACCGGAGGGACGTCTACGACCGCTGATCGTGTCGGCGCCGCGTCTGCGCCAGGCCTGGACGGTTGGGCACCAGGGGTGGCTTCCTGCAGGACTCTATGGCGCAGACGCCGCGGTCGCCTTCGCGCGCCGCGCAGCCTTGACGCGCGAGTTGGCGTCCAGGTGCAGCTTGCGCAGCCGAACGACGTCCGGTGTCACCTCGACGCACTCGTCCTCGCGCAGGAACTCGAGCGCCTGGTCGAGCGAGAGCTTGCGCGCCGGCACCAGGCGCACGAGCACGTCGGCGGTCGACTGGCGGATGTTGTTCAGGTGCTTCTCCTTGACCGCGTTGACGTCGAGGTCGTCGGGACGCGAGTTCTCGCCGACGATCATGCCCTCGTAGACCTCCTCGCCGGGGCCGACGAACATCGTCCCGCGCTCCTGCAGGTTGAACAGCGCGAACGAGGCGGTCCTGCCGCGGCGGTCGGCCACGAGCGCCCCTGTCGGGCGCGTGCGCATCTCGCCCGCCCACGGCTCCCAGCGTTCGAAGACGTGGTGCAGCAGGCCGGTGCCACGCGTCTCGGTCAGGAACTCGGTGCGGAAGCCGATCAGCCCGCGGGCCGGGATCAGGTACTCCATCCGGACCCAGCCGGTGCCGTGGTTGACCATCTGCTCGAGGCGGCCCTTGCGCGACGCGAGCAGCTGGGTGATCACGCCGACGTAGTCGTCGGGCGCGTCGATCGCGACCCGCTCGACCGGCTCGTGCAGACGCCCGTCGAGCTCCCGGGTGACCACCTGCGGCTGGCCGACCGTGAGCTCGAACCCCTCGCGGCGCATCAGCTCGACGAGCACCGCGAGCTACAGCTCACCGCGACCCCGGACCTCCCATGCGTCGGGGCGCTCGGTCTCCTCGATCCGGATCGAGACGTTGCCGACGAGCTCGGCCTCGAGCCGCGCCTTGACCTGGCGAGCGGTCAGCTTGCCGCCACCGCCCTGGCCCGCCAACGGTGAGGTGTTGATGCCGACGACGACGCCGAGCGAGGGCTCGTCGACGGTGATCACCGGCAGCGGCCGCGCATCCTCGGGGTCCGCGAGGGTCTCGCCGATCGTGATCTCGGGGATGCCGGCGATCGCGATGATCTCGCCCGGGCCGGCCTCGGTGGCGTCGACGCGGTCGAGCGCCTCGGTGACGTAGAGACTGGAGATTGTGGCCTGCTCGACGCTGCCGTCCTGCCGGCACCAGGCGACACGCTGACCCTGCCTGATGTGGCCGTGGCGAACCCGGCAGAGGGCGAGACGGCCGACGTAGGGGGAGGCGTCGAGGTTGGTCACCTGGGCCTGCAGCGGATGGTCGGGGTGGTGCTCGGGCGCGGGGATCGTGTCGAGCACGAGCTCGAGCAGCGGAGTCAGGTCGGTGCCCTCCTGGGCGGGATCGAGCGAGGCCCAGCCCGCCTTCGCGTTGGTGTAGACGATCGGAAAGTCGATCTGCGACTCGTCGGCGTCGAGGTCGAGGAACAGCTCGTAGACCTCGTCCACGACCTCCGCGATGCGCGCGTCGGGGCGATCGACCTTGTTGACGACGAGGATCACCGGCAGCCGCGACTCGAGCGCCTTGCGCAGCACGAAGCGCGTCTGGGGCAGCGGGCCCTCCGACGCGTCGACGAGCAGCAGCACCCCATCGACCATCGTCAGCCCCCGCTCGACCTCGCCGCCGAAGTCGGCGTGGCCCGGGGTGTCGATGATGTTCAGCTTCGTGTCGCGATAGCGCACCGCGGTGTTCTTGGCCAGGATCGTGATGCCCTTCTCGCGCTCGAGGTCCATCGAGTCCATCACCCGATCGTCGACGTCCTGGTTGGCGCGGAACGCCCCCGACTGCCACAGCAGAGCGTCCACGAGCGTGGTCTTGCCATGGTCGACGTGGGCGACGATCGCGGCGTTGCGCAGGGCGGGGGCGGACATGCGGCCGGGATGGTAGGGCGCGGGCGCCGCGCCGCGCGCTCGAGCGGGCATGGCGCGGCCGCGCGGGGCCGCTCCCGCCGCCTCCTAGACTGCCGCGGATGCGCAGGATCCTGATCGTCGGCTCGACCGGGTCGATCGGCACGCAGGCGCTCGACGTCGTCGCCCGCAGCGATTCGCTGGAGGTCGTCGGACTCGCCGCCGCGACCAACGTCGACCTGGTGCTCGAGCAGGCCCGCTCGCTGGGGGTGGGTCGCGTCGCGCTCGCCGACGAGGACGCCGCGGCGCGCGCCGCCGAGCGGTGGACAGAGGGCGAGGTGCTCGCGGGTGCGGCGGGTCTGATCGAGCTGATCACCGCGGCCGACTGCGACCTCGTGCTCAACGCCCTGACCGGCTCGGCGGGTCTCGGCCCGACCGTCGCCGCGCTCGGCGAGGGGATCGACCTCGCGCTGGCCAACAAGGAGAGCCTGGTGATCGGGGGCGAGCTGGTGGGCGCCCTGGCCGAGGCGACCGGGGCCCAGGTCCTGCCCGTCGACTCCGAGCACTCCGCGCTCCACCAACTGGTCGCCGGCGAGCCGGCGGGCGCGGTCGACCGCCTCGTGCTGACCGCCTCGGGCGGGCCCTTCCGCGGCAGGACCGACCTCGCGGACGTCACGCCCGACCAGGCGCTGGCTCATCCGACCTGGGCGATGGGCGGGCGCATCACGATCGACTCGGCGACGCTGATGAACAAGGGCCTCGAGATCATCGAGGCCCATCACCTGTTCGGCCTGCCCTACGAGCGCATCGATGTCGTCGTGCACCCGCAGTCGATCGTCCACGCGCTCGTCGCGCTCGCCGACGGCGCCTCGCTGGCCCACCTCGGCCACCCCGACATGCGGGTGCCGATCTCCTACGCGCTGCACCACCCCGACCGGGCCGACGTACCGGTGCCGACGCTCGACCTGGCCTCGGTGGGCACGCTGAGCTTCGAGGAGCCCGACGAGGAGACCTTCCCCTGCCTGCGCCTGGCGCGGCAGGCCGGGCTGCAGGGCGGCACCGCCCCGTGCGTGCTCAACGCGGCCGACGAGGTCGCCGTCGCGGCCTTCCTCGCGGGCGAGCTGGCGTTCACCGGCATCGCCGAGGTCGTCGAGCGTACGCT
>JBPCPD010000057.1:0-3489 GCA_050999535.1 Thermoleophilaceae bacterium | reverse complement strand
CCTGATCGCCCTGCCGCCCTCGCTGCTGCGGTTTAGGCGCGGTTAAGCGCCGGCGCCTAGAACTCGGGCATGCACTCGAGCCCCCCTCGCCGTTCCCTGTCCTCCCTGCTCGCGGGCGCCGCCGGCGGCCTGCTCGTGCTCGCCATCGGAGCGGTTCTGATCGCGACGGGCGTGATCGACACGAGCGGGGACACGCGCGAGGTGGCGCGCGACTCGAACGGCGACGCGCCCCCGATCGAGACATCCGACGCCGCCGAGGGCCGGCGCACCGTCAACGCGATCTACCGCGAGGAGGGCCGCGGCGTGGTCTCGGTCGAGGCCGAGGGCGTGTCGTCGAGCTCGGACTCTCCGTTCGGGCTGCCCGACCAGGGCGGCACGGCGTCGGGCTCGGGCTTCGTCGTCGAGGAGGACGGGACGATCCTCACCAACGCCCATGTCGTCGAGGGCGCGGACCAGGTCAGGGTCCGCTTCGGTGAGGACGGCGACGCCGTGGACGCCGAGGTCGTCGGCGAGGATGCCGACTCCGACCTCGCCGTGCTCAAGGTCGATCCCGAGGGCCTGGACCTCGTAGCGCTGCCGCTCGGAGACTCCTCCGCCGCCCAGGTCGGCGACCCGGTCATCGCGATCGGTAACCCGTTCGGCGTCGGGCGCACCGTGACGACGGGCATCGTCTCGGCGGTCGACCGCCAGATCAAGGCTCCGAGCGGATTCCAGATCGACAACGCGCTCCAGACCGACGCCTCGATCAACCCGGGCAACTCGGGCGGTCCGCTGCTCGACGCCCAGGGGCGCGTGATCGGCATCAACTCGCAGATCGCGACCGGCGGCGGTGGTGGCGGCTCGGTCGGCGTCGGCTTCGCGGTCCCGATCGACACCGTCAAGAAGCTGCTCCCCGAGCTGCGCCGCGGCGAGGAGATCCAGCGCGCCTACTTCGGCATCGAGATGGCCGACGTGACCGAGGACACCGCAGCGAAGCTCGACCTGCCCGTCGAGGACGGCGCGCTGATCCAGTCGGTCGAGCCCGGCACCGCCGCCGCCGACGCCGGCCTGCGCGGCGGGCGGCCCACCGCCGACGCCGACGGCGTGCTCGCCGGCGGCGACCTGCTGACGGAGGTCGACGGCGAGCGCATCGAGGCGCCCGCCGACGTCGCCGCCGCGATCGCCGATGACGGCCCCGGCGACGAGGTCGAGGTCACCTACTACCGCGGCGAGGACGAGCGCAGCACGACGGTCACCCTGGGCGAGCGCCCGGCATCGATCGATGCCGCCCAGCAGGGCCGGCCCCAGCTGCCCTGCCCGGATACCCGCCGCCCGCGAGCGGTGCCAGAACCCGGGACCAACGCCCCGCGGGCGGTGATCCGGCGCCGGGCATGTCACGCTTAGGGCCGTCGTGGGCACCAAGGTCAAGATCTGTGGGGTCACCCGGCTCGAGGACGCCCAGCGCGCCGCCGACCTCGGGGCCTGGGCGATCGGCATGGTGATGTGGCCCCACAGCGCCCGCCTGTGCCCGCCGGAATCGGCCGAGGAGATCGGCGCGCTGCTGCGCCGCCGGGTCGAGACCGTGGGCGTGTTCGTCAACGCGACCCTCGACGAGGTGGCCCTCGCGGCCGATCGCTGCGGGCTGGCGATGCTCCAGCTGCACGGCGACGAGGGCCCGTCCTACTGCCGTGAGGCCGCCCGGCGCACCGGCTGCCGCGTGATCAAGGCGGCGCGCGTGCGCGACCGCGCCTCGGTGCGCGCGCTGGGCGCATTCAAGACTGACCTGCACCTGCTCGACGCCCACGTCGGTGGCCTGCCGGGGGGGACAGGGGAGACCTTCGACTGGGAGCTCGTGCGCCGCCGCGCCCCGGGCGTGCCGCTGATCCTCTCAGGTGGCCTCACCGCCGGCAACGTCGGGGCGGCCGTGGCCGAGGTGCACCCCGTCGCGGTCGACGTCGCCAGCGGAGTCGAGGCCTCGCCGGGGATCAAGGACGACGCGCAGCTGAGCGCCTTCTTCGAGGCCGTGCGCGCCTCCGACCTCACGCAGGCCGCGGCGTGAGCGGCGCCGGGACGCCCGGGAGCCCGGGCGCGCCCGTCAAGCCCGGGCGCGAGCGCGAGTTCGGCCCCTACGGGGGGCGCTTCGTGCCAGAGACCCTGATCCCGGCGCTCGACGAGCTCGAGGCGGCCTGGATCGAGGCGCGCGCCGACACGGGCTTCGCCGCCGAGCTGGCCGACCTGCTGAGCGGGTACGCCGGTCGCCCGACGCCGCTCTACCGCGCGCCGCGCCTCTCGGAGGCGAGCGGGGGCACGGTCTACCTCAAGCGCGAGGACCTGCTGCACACCGGCGCGCACAAGATCAACAACGCGCTCGGCCAGGCGCTGCTGGCTCGGCGGATGGGCAAGTCGCGCGTGATCGCCGAGACCGGCGCGGGCCAGCACGGGGTCGCGACCGCGACCGCGTGCGCGCTGCTGGGGCTCGAGTGCGTCATCTACATGGGCACCGAGGACACGCGCCGTCAGCGCCCGAACGTGGAGCGCATGGGGCTGCTCGGTGCGGAGGTCGTGGCCGTCGAGGCGGGCGCGCGCACGCTCAAGGAGGCCGTCAGCGCCGCCATTCGCGACTGGGTCGCCAACGTCGCCGGGACTCACTACGTGCTCGGCTCGGCCGTCGGCCCGGCGCCCTACCCGGGGCTCGTGCGCGATCTGCAGCGGATCATCGGCGACGAGGCGCGCGAGCAGATCCAGGCTGCCGAGGGCCGCCTGCCCGACCGCGTGATCGCCTGCGTGGGTGGCGGCTCGAACGCGATCGGAGCGTTCGTGCCCTTCGTCGGTGACGCCGCGGTCGCGTTGATCGGCGTCGAGGCGGCCGGCGAGGGTCTGGATTCCGGGCGCCACTCGGCGCCGCTGACCACCGGCGCCTCCGGGGTCCTGCACGGTGCGATGTCGGCGGTCCTCCAGGACAAGCACGGCCAGGTGCTCGAGGCGCACTCGATCTCGGCCGGGCTCGACTACCCGGGCTCGGGTCCAGAGCACGCCTGGCTGCGCGACGAGGGGCGCGTGCTCTACGTCGGCGTCGGCGACGACGACGCCGTCGACGCCTTTCGCGAGCTCGCACGCCTCGAGGGGATCATCCCCGCGCTCGAGCCCGCGCACGCGCTCGCGTGGATGCTCGCCAACCCGGGGCCCGGCCTCGACGTGCTGATCCTCTCCGGCCGCGGCGACAAGGACCTCGCCGAGGTGCTGGCGCGATGAGGATCTCGCTGCGGCGCTGCGCTCCTCGCGCCGGGGCCGCGTGAGCGCCGTCGGCGCCGCGCGCATCGCGGACGCGTTCGCGCAGCGCGCCGGCCGCGCGGCGCTGATGCCCTACCTGATGGGCGGCTACCCGGACCTCGACGGCTCGCGTGACGCGTGCGCGGCCGCGGCCGCGGCCAGTGTCGACCTGATCGAGATCAGCTTTCCGTTTTCTGACCCACTTGCCCAAGGCCCAGTTATGCCCCCCGCCGGGAACAA
>JBPCPD010000030.1:0-5800 GCA_050999535.1 Thermoleophilaceae bacterium | reverse complement strand
ACGAGCTGGCCCTCGCCCGAGCGCTCGGCCTCCCGCAGCGCGGCGAGGATCGCATAGGCGGCCATCAGCCCGCCCCCGCCGAGGTCGGCGATCTGTCCCGCCGACTGCACGGGCGGGCCACCGGCCTCGCCCGACATGTCGAGCAGGCCGACGAGGCCGAGATAGTTGAGATCGTGGCCCGAGCGCCCGGTGTAAGGGCCGGTCTGCCCGTAGCCGGTGATCGCGCAGTAGACGATCCGCGGGTTGCGCTCGCGCAGCGCCTCGTAGCCGACGCCGAGGCGGTCCATCACCCCCGGCCGGAAGCCTTCGACCACCACGTCGTGCTCCTCGGCCAACGCCAGCAGCACGTCCCTGCCCGCCTCCTGCTTGAGGTCCAGCCGGATCGAGCGCTTGCCGCGGTTGAGCGCGAGGAAGAGCGCCGACTTGGCGGACTCCTCGGCACCCTCGTGATAGGGCGGCGCCCAGCGGACGTAATCGCCCATCCCCGTGTCCTCGACCTTGAGCACCTCGGCGCCGAGGTCGGCGAGCAGGACCGTGGCGAAGCCGCCTGGGAGCAGACGGGTGAGGTCGAGGACCCTGACGCCGGCGAGAGCGCTCACTCCCCCTCCCCGCCGAGGCGACTCACGGCGTGGTCACCTCCACCGTGCCAGACGACCCCGGCTCGGTGGGTGGTGACCGTCGCCCGGGCGGCCGCCTTGGGGCCCCGGTCCTCAGTCACCGACACCCGCCCCCTCTGGGATGACGTCGAGCAGCGGCTCGAGCGTCTGGGCCGCGAGCGTCGCGGCCGCCTGGCGCTCGGCGTCGTCGTCAGGCGCCTCGAAGGCCGTGATCTCGACGCCGACGATCTCGCTCGTCGAGGCGACCGCCTCGAGCACGTCGAAGAGCTTGGCCGGGGCGAGGCCGTCGGGGGCCGGGAACTGCGCCGGGAAGATCGCCGGATCGATCACGTCGAGATCGAGGTGGACGTAGACCGGCGCGCCGTCGATGGCGTTCTTGACAGCCACCAGCGTCTCGACCGGGCTCGCGCCGATCATCGTCACCTCGCTGGACCCGAGCGCCGCGCGCTCGGGCGAGTCGAGGTCGCGCAGGCCGGCGAGCACGACGCGAGCCGGGGCGATCGGGGCCTGCCCCAGGCCCGGGTCCCAGCGCCCGCACGCCCCGGCGAGCGCCATGCCGCCGAGGAAGCTGCTCGGCGTCGTCTCGGGGGTGTTGAAGTCTCCGTGTGCGTCGAGCCAGAGCACGCGCGCCTCGGGACGGTGGGCGAGCGCGGCGGGAAGGGTGGTCAGCGCGATCGAGCAGTCCCCGGCGAGCAGCACCGGGACGTTGCCGCCCGAGAGCGCGTCCTGGACCTGTCCCCCCGCCTCCAGCAGGCAGCCGCGCGCGGAGGCGAGGTCCGCCTCGAAGCAGGCGGGCCCCGTCTCGCCGGGCTCGCCGATCGCGCGCGGCTCGCGCCCGAGGTGGCGGCCGATCAGCGGCGCGAGCTCGTCGACGCCCCGGATCGCGCGCGGCGTGCGGTCGGAGGTGCGACAGCGCAGGGCGACCAGCGACGGTGTCATCGCCCGCTCCAGACGGGATCGCGCTTCTCGAAGAACGCCGTCATCCCCTCGACGGCGTCGTCAGTCGAGAGCGCGAGCGTGAGGTTGTGGTGCAGGTAGTCGAGCGCGTCGAGCAAGGGCATGAGCCATGATCATGAAGGGGAACACGCCGACGTTGATCTCCGGCGTCCCGAAGCCCGCCTGCTCGGAAGCGACGATCAGGTCGCAGGCGAGCGCGAGCCCGAGCGCGCCGCCGAGCACATGGCCGTTGGCGGCGCACAGCGTTGGCTTGCCAAGCTCGCCGATCAGGCGAAAGAGCGCCGCGAAGCGCTGCGTGGCGAGGTGCTTGTACACCAGCGGCGTCTCGCCCGCGAACTGGTCGAGGTTGCCCCCGGCGGAGAAGACCTGCGCGTGCGATGAGCCCACCACGACGCAGCGCACCGCCTCGTCGTCGCGCGCGGCCTCGAAGGCGGTGATCAGCTCGTCGAGAGTCTGGTTGCCGAGCGCGTTGCGCGTGCCGGGGTCGTCGAGCGTGACCGTGGCGACGCCGTTCTGGGCGACCTCGTAGCGGATGTTCTCGTAGGACACGCGCGCTGTGGACGGTTTGGTGAGCAGTGGGACGTGCCCCTACCCGCTCAACCCGGCAGCGTATACGCGCTCGCGGAAGCCGGGGCGACCGGGCGGCTCTCAGCCGAGCAGCGCGCCGACCGCGTCCGCGTCGCCGGGATCGATCGCTCGATGCCCGGGATGCCGTCGAAATCACGTCGGCGCTGAGGATCGCCTCGATGCCCCGGTTGAGGGCGGTCGCGGCGCTCACCGCGTCGGCGACGTCGATCTGGGCCTGCTCGGCGACCAGGTCGAGGGCGCGATCGAGGTCTGCCCGCTCGATGTCGTAGACGGGCTCGCAGAAAGCTGCCGCGGCGCGTGCCTGCGCCCGAGCGCGCGCACCGTCGCGCGTCCGGCGCAGGACGATGTGGGCGAGCTCCTGGATCACCTGGGCGCTCGCACCGCCGTCGATGGAATCGTGCTGAGCATGCTCGAGGATGGCGCGACAGGGATCGCGGTAGGGATGCGCGCGGCCGATGGCGTACACGAAGACGCTCGTGTCGAACAGGAAGCGAGTCAACGCTTCGAACGGCGTTCGTCATGCCGCTCGGTCGCGGAATCGCCCTCACGCAGCTGCTCCTCGTATGTCTCATCGCGCAGGCGCTTCATCGCAGCCCAGTCCTCGACCTCGATCGGTTCGGCTGCGAGCAGCGCCGCGGCGGCGTCGGCCTGCGTCAGCGGCGTCTCCCCCTGCTCGGGATAGGTCGCGTCGATCGCCTCCCGGATCAGGTCTCCGACCTACCGGCCGCTCGAGCGCGCTCGCCGGCGGAGGCGCCGGTGGCGCTGCTCGTCCAGCAGGACGTGCGTGCGGTGCGATAGGTGCGCGATACCTGCACACTAACGTGTGCATATGGCGCTCCGACCCTCGTGCGCGCCACCGATCTCTTAAGCCGCGGCGACCGTGGTCGCCGCGCGAGCTCAGCCGGCGTTCAGGCGCTCGTAGGCCAAGCCGGCAGCCAACGCGAGGACGAACTTGTCCACGCCGTCGATGGCCCAGTCACGAGCCGACCACTCCGTGGGTCGGTCGAGGCCGAGCCCGGCGACGATTGCGATATCCCCCGGGTACATGATGCCGAACACTGCCGCCACGGCGGGCTGGCCGCTCAAGCCGGCTCGCCCCACGAAGCCGCGGGCGACCCCCCAGCTGGCGCCGAGCGCGAAGTGCGTGACGTAGTTGCGAACGTTGCGCTCGCCGCCTCGCTTCGCGGGCAGCGGAAGCAGCTTCTCGGCGAGGTCGGCCGGCGCGTAGCTGTCGCCACGGCCAGTCAGCGGCATCTCGACGAGCTTCTGGAAGGCGGTCATCACGACCGTGCCGGCCAAGCCGGCGGCCATGCCGCGACCGACGGTCGCGCCCAAGCTCGGCTTGCGGGCGATCGTCATACGACCCGCCGAGGGGTGCGGTACGTGCTCATTCTGGTCATCTCCTCATACTACCCCGGGGCCACGCACGACATTCCCCCCGTCGGCGCGTTCAGGAAGACGTAAGGGGGGCCCCGCATTGCGCTCGGCGGCGGGCTTGCCGCGCGCGCAGCGCCTCACCTGCGGCCGAGGGGAGTCTGAACACGAGCCAGAGCTTGAACTCGCCGCCACGAGGTGAGACGGTCGGACCCTCGTCGAAAAAGTCACAGGAGGTGGGACGTGGGATTGGGAGACACCGCCGCATCAGTCGGGAAGGGCCTGTTCGCGGGCGCAGCGGGCACCGCGGTCATGACCGTCTCGAGCACGCTCGAGGCCAAGCTGCGCGACCGCGGGAGCAGCAGCGCCCCCGCCGACGCCGCCGGCAAGGTTCTGGGCGTGGAGCCACGGGACGAGGACGGCCAGGCCCGCTTCTCGAACATCGTGCACTGGAGCTACGGCGTCTCCTGGGGCGCCGTGCGTGGGCTCCTCGACGCCGCGGGGCTCGCGGGCTCGAAGGCTGCCGGGGTCCACTTCGCCGCGGTCTGGGGATCGGCGCAGGTGATGCTCCCGAGCCTCGGGGTGGCGCCCCCGCCCTGGAAGACCCCGCCCAAGGAGCTCGGCATCGACGCCCTCCACCACGCCGTCTACGCGGCGGCCACGAGCGTGGCCTTCGCCGCACTCCAGCGCAGCGCCTCGTGACCCGGACCGTCAGCGACCAACTGCTCGCGCACCTCTGCGAGGCCGTCCTTGCCGATGTCGCGGGGCCTCGACCTGTCCGACCGCTCACTTCCCCGCGAAGGTGCCGCCCGGCCACGCAACCCCGGCGTAGCGCTCCAGCACCGGGCCCGGCGGCGGCGCGACCGAGCAGAACAGGTCCGTGCGCACGAGGGTGGGTGGGAAGATGCGAGCGAAGGGGTCGTATCCGAGCTGCTCAGGATCGCGCGTGACCGTGATGGCGCCCGCATAGCCCGCCTCGTCGAGGGCCAGCGTGGTGAGGCAGACGAGCGAGTCGCCCAGCAGCGGGATCCACCAGGCGAGCGCGTCGCGGCGGACCTGCTGGACCTCGGGCTGGTCGTAGGGCAGGCGCGCGTCGTCATCCGCCAACGCACAGACGTGTGCGTAGGCCCCCTCCACGGATTCCCCCTCCAGGCAGCGCGCGTCGACCATCAACGGACGCCCCTCGCCGCCGCCCCGGTGCAGCTCTTGCCCGTCGAAGGAGATCCACGCGGCTCCCTCCGGCAGGTCGGCCATCAGAAGCCCTCCCGCACCTGCGCAGAGATCGCGCGCATGTCCTGGCGCAGATCCTCCATCGTCGGCCGACCCCAGTACCAGTTGCCGTCGTAGCGGCGGTGGATCGTGAGGTCGGGCAGAAGGCTGAAAGTCGTGGGCAGATAAGGCCGGTGCAGCGTGTCGCTCTGCTCGAGCAGTCCGAGCTCGGGAAGCCAGCGACGCTCGGCATCAGAGAGGAAGGCAAAGCGCGCTCCGAGGCCGGCCCGGAAGGCTGCCTGCACCTCCGGCGAGTCGACGCTGACCACCACGATGCGGGTGTAGGCGACCTCGAACTCGTCCTGGAGTGAGCAGAGCTCGCGCAGGTGGCGCTGCTCCTTGGGGCACCACCAGCCGCGCGAGAACACAAGCGCCACCGGGTCCCCGCCCGCCAGCTCGGACAGCCTGCGCGCGCGTCCCGTGTGGTCGGGAAGGTCGAGGTCGGGGAAGCGACCTCCGGGCTCGAGCGTCACGCCGTCTCGTCCATCCGCTGGGTGAGCCGCGAGACCAATGCCTGGGACATCGTATACCCGCCGAGCTCAGGCCACTGGCAGGCTGAAGCGGACGCGCGTGCCGTCCGGCGAGTCGGCCAGCCAGATCTCGCCGCCGTGGGCCTCCACGATGGCGCGGCAGATGGTGAGCCCGAGACCGGTGCCCTCACCCGTGCGCGAACGGGTGGCCCCGCCACGGAAGAAGGGCTCGAAGATCCGCTCGCGGTCCTCGGCGGTCACGCCGTGCCCCGTGTCGGCCACTTCGACCTCGACGCGCGACCCGTTGGACTCGGCGGCCACGGTCACGCTCCCGTCCGCCGGCGTGTGGCGGATCGCGTTCTGAATGAGGTTGAACAGCACGCGCTGCAGCTTCTCGGGGTTGGCACGCGCCGGAGCGACCGACCCGTTGACCTGCGCCCGAACCGCCACGCGCCGCTCCTCGGCATGGGGACGCATCGCCTCCACCGTCTCCGCCACCAGCTCGTCGAGCGCGACCTGCTGCAT
>JBPCPD010000126.1:0-4768 GCA_050999535.1 Thermoleophilaceae bacterium | reverse complement strand
GCGACAAGGAGTCAGCCGACGGAGCCGCGGTCGACGCGATGCGCCTGATGCTCGACACGGTCACGATGGACGGACTCGTCGTCATCGGCGAGGGCGAGAAGGACGAGGCGCCGATGCTGTTCAACGGCGAGCGGGTCGGCGACGGCTCGCAGCCCGAGGTCGACGTCGCGGTCGATCCGCTCGAGGGAACCGACCTCTGCGCCAAGGGGATGCCGAATGCGCTGGCGACGATCGCGGTCTCGGAGCGCGGGACGATGTTCGACCCCGGGCCGTGCTTCTACATGCTCAAGATGGCGACCTCGCGCGAGTACGCGCACCTGCTCGACATCGACCGCCCGCTGGCCGAGACGCTGCGGCTGATGGCCAAGGAGAAGGGCACCCCGGTCGGAGACCTCGTCGTGATCATGCTCGAGCGCGATCGTCACGAGGACGGGATGCGCGAGGTCCGCGAGGCCGGCGCGCGCATCCGCCTGATCTCGCACGGCGACGTGTCGGCGGCGCTGTCCGCGGTCACGTCGGGCTCTCCGATCGACCTGCTGTGGGGCATCGGCGGCACGCCCGAGGGCGTGCTGGCCGCGGCGGCGATCCGCTGCACCGGCGGCAAGATCGTCGGCCGCCTGTGGCCGCGCGACGAGCACGAGCGCACCGCCGCGCTGGAGGCCGGCTACGACCTCGAGGAGGTGCTCGACACCGAGCGCCTGGTCACCGGCGACGACGTCTTCTTCTGCGCGACCGGCGTCACCGATGGGGACATGCTCGCCGGCGCGCGCTTCGAGGACCCGGAGGGCGCCAGCACCGAGTCGCTGGTGACGCGCTCGCGTTCGGGCACGGTACGCACCGTCAGCGCACGGCACGATCGCGCGAAGCTGCGCGAGATCACCGCACAACGCCTCGGCTGACGCCCCGCTCGGGCATCTGCGGGTCGCCCTTCGGCGTGTCCCCGGTCGCCTGGCTCTCGCTCGGGACCTCGTCGTGGGCGAGCGCGCCGACGACCGAGGGCGCGAGGTCGAGGCGGGCCAGCGAGCGCAGGAAGGCGTGGGTCACGATCACGTGGATCTGCAGTTGGGTCACGCGGTAGACCTGCCGGCCGACGCGCGAGAACCAGCCCCAGCCGGCGATCAGCGGGTAGAAGTTGGCCACCTCGGAGGTCACCTGTCCGGTGACCAGCTCGCCGCCGTCGTCGTGCTCGGGCCGGTGGACGGTCAGCCGCAGGTAGCCCTTGGTGCGCCCGCTGGGGGCGACGAGGATGCCCTCCCTGATGCGCCACGTCACGCTGCCGCAATCCTCGTGGGCCTCGTACTCGGGTGCGTGGAAGCGCATCAGCACGAACGGGCGGCCGATGACCGCGATCTCCCGCGACTCCGGGGTGTAGAGCACGCGCAGCAGCCCCAGCGACACGCGCGTCAGGAAACGCCAGTACGTGCGCGCGCGGCGCTCGAGGTACTCGGGGCTCCAGATGTCGTCGAGCTCGGCGCGGGGGAGGGTGACCTCGGCCGCCTGCTTGGTGGTCACGCTGCCGTCCGGCGGCGCCTCGGACAGCGGGATGTCGATGATCGACACTCGCGCTCGCGCCTGGCGGTGGCGCCCGATCACCCGCCTCGGATCGCGCTTTCTCACCCCACCGACGATACTCACGCGCCCGCCGCGGCTGCCGGCGCTCAGTCGAGCAGCTCGAGCTCGACCCGCTCGCCCGCCGCGACCTCTCCGCGCCCGGCGGTGATCAGGGCGAGGGCGTCCGCGGCGAGCATCGAGGTCAGCACATGTGAGCCCTGCGGGCCGGTCGGGGCCGCGTGCAGGCCGTCCTGGGTGCGCCGGAGCCGGCAACGGATCGCCTGGTCACGGCGCTGGTCGCGGGCGATCGCCTCGTCGAGCACCGCCGTCCGGTGCGCCGCAGTGGGGTCGGCGCCCAGCAGCGCACGCAGCGCGGGTCGCACGAAGAGCTGGAAGGTGACCATCGCCGAGACGGGGTTGCCGGGCAGCCCGAAGGCGAGCGTGCGCCCGTCAGCGGCCAGGCCGAACCACGTCGGCTTGCCCGGCTGCAGCGCTACGCGCCAGAAGTCCTCGCGGACGCCGAGCTCCGCGAACGCGCCCTTGACGTGGTCGTGGCTCCCGACCGAGACGCCGCCCGAGACGCAGACGACGTCCGCGGCCCCGAGCGCCTCGCCAAGAGCGGCCCGCGTGGCGGTCGCGTCGTCGGCGACGGTGGCGATGCGCTCGACCTCGCCGCCGGCGCGCAGCACCTGGCCGGCCAGCGCGGGTGGGTTCGAGCTCCAGATCTGCCCTGGGGCGAGCGCGGAGCCGGGGTCGACGAGCTCGTCTCCGGTCGCCAGCAGCGCGACCCGCGGCCGCGGAGCGCACTCCACCTCGGCGCAGCCGATCCCCGCGAGTACGCCGAGTGCCGCCGGACCGAGCACGGTACCCGCCGCCATCACCTGCTCGCCGCGCCGGACGCTCTCGCCGCGCCGGCGGATGTTGGCCCCCAAGGGCACCGTCTCGACGCGGACGGACCCTGGAGGGGCCTCGACCGAGCGCTCGACTGCGACCACGGCGCCGGTGCCGGATGGGACCACCGCGCCGGTCGAGATCCGGACGGCCGTGCCGGGCTCGACGGCCAAACCCGCGGGCGCTCCCGCACGCGCCTCGCCGGTGATCCGCAGAACGGTCTCCCCGGCTTCGGCGGGCACCGCGAAGCCGTCCATCGCCGAGCTGTCGAACGGTGGGACGTCCACCTCACTCGCCAGCGCGCGCGCGAGCACCCGGTCCAGGGCTGCCGCGAGCGCGACAGGCTCTGCGGCCGCCGTGTGATGCGTCGCCGCCAGCACGCGCTGCCTCGCCCGGGCGACCGAGATGAGAGCCTGCATCGCCTGGGCAGCTCAGTCAGTTGATCAGGCCGTAGCGGATGCCGACCGCGACGGCCTGCGTGCGCGTCGAGGCCTCGAGCTTGGCGAGGATCCGCTTGGTGTGGGTGCGCACGGTCTCCGTCGACAGGCCGAGCTGTCGGGCCACGGCGTCGGTCTGCATCCCGTCGGCGAGCATCTGCAGGATCTCGCGCTGGCGCGCGGACAGCGTGCGGTCGCCCTCCTCGAGCACGATCGTCGAGGACAGCCGCGGGTCCACGTAGAACTCGCCGCGGCGCGCGGATTCGATCGCGCGGATCAGGTCACTGGAGGGCGAGTCCTTGCGGACGTAGCCCTTGACGCCGGCCTTGAGCGCCTCGCTGAGCAGCCGCGCGCCGCCGTCGGAGGTGAACACGACGATCGGAGCGTCGATCTCATCGCGCAGCCGCTTGACGAGCTCGCCGACATCGGCCCCGGCACGCCACGGGTCGACGACGATGATGTCGAGCTTCGACGAGGCCGCGACCTCGATCGCGGCGTCGAGGTCCTCGGCGTCGACCGTCTCGCCGTCGGGCCAGGTCGCGGCGAGCAGCGCGCGGATGCCCTGGCGGACGACCGGGTGCTCGTCGAGAACGAGGCATCGCGGGGCGGAGCTTGCTGCGGCCATCCGTTCACCTTACCCAAGAGAGACGGTGGCATTCCCCACTGCGGAGGAACCCAAAGGGCGACGATCGGGGTCACGGTGCGGGGGAAGAGGGCATCAGTTCCCCCCGGGCGAGTGGCGCGCTCCGCGGCCGCAATCGTCGGTCCCGGCACCCCCGTCCGCGCCATCGGCGCTCCCGTTGCTCGCGTGCGCGAGCTCACCCGTCTCGTGGAGCTCGAGCCGCAGCGCGTTGACGATCGCCCCGCCGAGCAGGATGATCGAGAGCGCGTAGAACCACACCAGCACGATCAGCACGAATACGAACGTGGTGCCGAACTGCGCGATCGTCGAGATGTTCGACAGGTAGATCGGGAAGCCGTAGTCGACGATGCCGATCGCGGCCGTGGCGACCACCGCCCCGGGCCAGATCGCCCTCCACGGCATCGACTGGTTGGGGACCGACCAGTAGATCACGCACAGGATCACGAACAGCAGCAGCACGCCGAGGGCCAGGGTGGCGGCGAACAGCACGCCGGGGACCTCGGAGAGGCCGAGCGGGAGGTCCTTGGCGCTGGACAGCAGCAGGCTCTGAAGCGTCGGCACCGCGACCGTCGCCGCCATGAACAGCAGGACCACCACGAGCATCGCCAGCGCGAAGCGCTTCTGCTCGACCCAGGTCCGGCAGCGCACGTGGTAGATGCGGCAGAAGGCCGTGTCCAGCGCCCCCCAGAACGAGGATCCGATGTACACGCTGGTCACCAGCGCGATGACGCCGAAGCTCGTCGAGGAGTTGCGCACGCGATCGAGCGCGCGCGTCAGCGTCGAGTCGGTCGCATTGGGAAACAGGCGGCCCAGGTCCTCGAGGACGCTCGCTTCCAACTCGCCGCTCTCGAGCACGCGGCTCGCGATGTACAGCGCCAGCAGCGCCAGCGGAAACACCGACAGCAGCATGTTGTAGGCGACCATCCCCGACAGCCCGGTGATGTTGTCCGAGTAGGCCTTGACGTAGAAGTCCTTGACCACCCGCAGCGGCGAGCGGTGGCGCTCCCCCGCGGGCGCCGGCATTCTCAGTCGCCCGCCGCCATCGCTACGGGCGGGGCAGGCGCCGCAGGACTTCCCTGGTCAGCCCCCCGGCGGCGCGCAGGCCCGCGCCGGCGAGCTTGCCCGCGCCGTGCACGGGGCCACCCCCGGGCGTGGGCTCGAGCGGGGGCGGGGGGGGCAGCAGTCGCCACGGCTGGGGTATCGCCCGGGCGGCCTCCGAAGTGTTGTTGGCGGTCTTTCGCGGTGT
>JBPCPD010000056.1:0-5663 GCA_050999535.1 Thermoleophilaceae bacterium | reverse complement strand
GGCGCGTCGTCGTCGGTGTAGACCTCGCCTCCGCGAAGTGGATTCTCGACGCGGCCGGCGGCCGCGAACGCCGTCGGGGGCAGGGCGGGCGGCATGTCCAGCACCGCGCCGCGCAGGCGGTCGGCCGACAGCGGCGCCTCGCTCGCGACGAGCAGAGTGTTGACCTCCTCGATCGGGTCGCGCACGACGTGCGGGAAGACCTCCTCCATCGTGGCCGTGAGCACCTTCTCGAGCTCGTCGTCTCCCTCGGGGTGACCGGCGTTGAGGATCACGACGCCACCGGGGTTGAGCCGGTCGCGACAGAGCTCGAAGAACTCGCGACTCGTGAGGTAGAAGGGAATGTAGGGCTGGTGGTACGCATCGACGGAGATCACGTCGAAGCGCTCGTCGCTCATGCGCAGCCACGGCCGGGCGTCGGCCTCGTGGACCTCGAGGCGCGGGTTGTCCATGTCGAAGTAGTCCCGCCCGATCTCCGACAGCTCGCCGTCGATCTCGACGCCGTCGACCTCGGTCTCGGGGAAGAACTCGCCGTACGCGCGGGCGGTGGTGCCGGCAGCGTTGCCGAGGATCGCGATGCTCTCCGGCGGCTCCTCCTTCGCGAGGAAGGGCAACACGAGGTGGCCGTCCCAGACGTTGCCCGTCAGCACGGTGTCGGGGCGGTAGACCGAGTGCTGCGCCTGACCCTCGTTGAGCTCCAGCACCCGCGACCCGTCGTCGCGCTCGACGACGCGCGCATACTGGTATTCCGTGTCGGCCTCGTAGATGACCTCGCCGTTGGCCGCGTCGGCCTTGAGCGTCCCGACGGGCACGGCGATCAGCAGCGCGATCGCCGCCGGGGCGAGCGCCCACTTCCGCGCCGGACGCAGCCCGAGTACGGCGACGATCGCGATGAGCAATGCGAAGACGAGGAACGTCCGCCGCGCGCCGACGAGCGGGATCAGCAGCAGCGCGCTCATCAGCGTGCCCACCAGGCTCCCCGCGGTCGAGAGCGCGTAGAGCCGGCCCGCGACCTCGCCCGCCTCCTCGACGGTGGATACCGCGAGCCGGATCGCACAGGGCGAGCCCGCGCCGAGCAGCCGGACCGGCAGGGCGACGAGGACCAGCACCCCGACCAGCGAGCCGACGAAGGCGCCGGCGGAGACCGAGCCGAGCGCGCCGACGGCCAGCTCGAGGAACGGATCGGCGGCGAAGGGAACGATCGCCAGCAGCACCGCGGCCGCCAGGGAGAGCATGCACAAGCCGCGCTTGTGAGGGTGGCGATCGGCGAAGCGCCCGCCGAGCCAGTAGCCGATGGAGAGCGCGACGAGCACGATCCCGATCGTGTTCGCCCAGACGATCGTGGAGTCGCCGAAGTAGGGCGCGAGCAGCCTGACGGCCGCGATCTCGGCGCCGAGCGAGCCCGTCCCGACCACGAAGACGAGCAGTGGCAGCGGCGGCATTCCGACCGTGACGATAGCTAGCGTCGCGACCGTGATCGATGGCCTGCAGCGGCGCGAGCGCCTGGTCGCCGACGACCGAGCCTGCCTCTGGCATCCATTCACCCAGCAGCGCGGATGGGAGCACGAGGACGCCCCCATCATCGAGCGGGGCGAGGGAACCGACCTGATCGACACCGAGGGCCGGCGCTACATCGACGGCGTCTCGTCGCTGTGGTGCAACGTGCACGGCCACTCCCACCCCAAGATCGACGCGGCGGTCGCCGACCAGCTCGGTCGGATCGCGCACTCGACGATGCTCGGCCTCAGCCACCCCGGCGCGATCGAGCTCGCGCGGCGGCTCGTCGACCTCGCGCCCCCGCGGCTGACGCGGGTCTTCTACTCCGACAGCGGCTCGACCGCGACCGAGATCGCGCTCAAGATGGCCTTCCAGTACTGGCGCCAGCAGCCGGGGTCCGAGGCCGCGCGGCGCACGCGGTTCATCTCCCTGCGCGACGCCTACCACGGCGACACGATCGGCGCCGTCTCCGCGGGCGGGATCGATCTCTTCCATTCGACGTACCGGCCGCTGCTGTTCGAGACCCTCTCGGCCGAGCCCGGCGACATCTCCGACATGGAGCGGCGCTTCGCCGAGCACCCCGGCGAGATCGCCGCGGTGATCGTCGAGCCGCTGGTCCAGGGCGCGGCGGGGATGCTCGTCCACCCCGAGGGCTACCTCGCCGCGGTGCGCGAGCTGTGCGACCGCCACGGGGCGCTGCTGATCTGCGACGAGGTGGCCGTCGGCTTCGGACGCACGGGCCGGATGTTCGCCTGCGAGCACGAGGGCGTCGCGCCCGACCTGCTGTGCGTTGCCAAGGGGATCACCGGCGGCTACCTGCCGCTGGCGGCGACGCTCGCCACCGAGCGCATATACGACGGCTTCCTCGGCGAGCAGGCCGAGTACCGCACGTTCTTCCACGGGCACACCTACACGGGCAACCCGCTCGCCTGCGCGGCCGCGCTGGCGAGCCTCGACGTGTTCGAGTCCGAGCGCACGCTCGAGCGCCTCGCACCCAAGATCGAGCTGCTTGGCGAACTGCTCGAGGAGGTCGGGCGGCTGCCCGCGGTCGCGGAAATCCGCACGCGCGGCTTCATGTGCGGCATCGACCTCGGCGAGCACCCGCCAGAGTTGCGTATGGGCCACCGCGTCACGCTCGAGGCCCGCCGCCGCGGCGCGATCGTGCGCCCGCTCGGCGACACTGTGATCCTCATGCCGCCGCTCGCGATCTCAGAGGCCGAGCTGCGCCGCCTGCTTGCGATCACCGCCGAGGCGATCGCCGCGGCGGCCAGCGGCTCGAGGGCGCTCGCGGCGGCGGCCTGAGCCCGGCGGTAGGGCATAGTGCACGCGACATGCAGCACGACGAGCGCGCCGCCGCCTCATCCCTGCCCCCGACCGTCTCTGCCGACCTGCGGGGCGGGGGGCTGAACGAGTACTGGAAAGCACGCGCTGCGCAGCACACCCAGGATACCTACGCGGGCGTGACGATGTCGAAGTTCCCAGAGGATCTGCGCGTCTACGAGCACCTGCTCTGGCTCGCGCAGCCCGACGCCGTCATCGAGCTCGGGGTCCAGTTCGGGGGGAGCACGCTGTGGTGGCGCGACCGGCTGGACGCACTGCGGCGTTACGGGCACCATGGTGCCCGGGTGGTGGCCGTGGAGCTGGACCCGCAGGCAGCGGTCGACGCGCTCGGCGAGGCCGATCCGCGATGGCACGAATCGATCACGCTCATCGCCGGCGACGTGCGCGATCCTGACCTGCCCGCCCAGGTCCGCGCCCGCATCGGGCCCGACGCGCGCTGCCTGATCGTCGAGGACACCGCGCACGTCTACGAGACGACGTGGGCGGCCCTCGAGGGGTTCCACTCGTTCGTGGCACCCGGCGGGTTCTTCGTCATCGAGGACGGCTGCGTCGACGACGAGGCGCTGCGCATCAGCGCGGACTGGCCGCGCAGCGTTCGTCCCGCCATCGACGAGTGGCTCAAGACGAGCAGCGGAAGCAGCTTCGAGGCACGGCGTGACCTCGAGCTCTACGGCGTGACCTGTCACCCGTCGGGGTTCCTGCAGCGACGGGCGCGAGCGCCGGAGGGCTAGACTCCCGCCCTGCACGCGCGGACCCTGCGCGTCGACCGTCACGCCTCCGAGCGGGGTCGCTGGGCGATGATCCACGCCGCGCCCGCCCCGCCGCGGTGGCCCGCCATGTGCCCTTCACCGCGGCTACACCGAGCACATTGCGCCCGATGCGCCGGTACGAGGTACCGGGTCCGCACGTCACGATGATCCTCAGCCTCGGGCCGAAGTCGCGGCCGGCGATTTCGTCCAAGACCCGGCGGCCGCGGCCGCCTAGCGTGCAAGCGAGACGAGACCCCGCCACCAGGAGGCACCATGACCCAGACGATCTATCCCATCCTGCGCTGCCGCGACCCGCGCGCGGCGATGGACTGGCTCGAGCGTACGCTCGGCTTCGAGCGTGACGCCGTCCACGAGGGCGACGACGGCAGCGTCGCACACGCGGAGCTGAGCTTCCGCGGCGCGACGATCATGCTCGGGTCGGCGGAGGGCGTCGACCGCGAGGCGGGCGAGATCGGGGCCAGCCTGACCTACATCGCCGTCGACGAGGTCGACTCGGTGTACGAGCGCGCCCGCGACGCCGGGGCGGAGATCACGATGGAGCCGACCGACCAGGACTACGGCTCGCGCGACTTCGCGGTGCGCGATCCCGAGCGCAACGTCTGGAGCTTCGGCACCTACCGCCCAGCCGGCTGAGCCCCGCTACGGCGCCCGCAGCGACGCTTCTGCGAGCTCGATTCCGACGACGCGCGCGCTCGATCGAGATCGCCATCGTAGGCGAGGATGGTGGCGCCATGGCGCTGGGCGAGCCAAGCTGGGGTAGGACGCAGGGAGCGAAGTGTGCGCTGCCACGGTCGTGCGGGTACCGCACGACAAAGAGCCAAGCTGGGGTAGGACGCAGGGAGCGAAGCGGCGCCAGCACACGAGCGACCGAGGACACCGCCCAGCGCCGGCTATTCGTCGTGCGGTTGGAAGTCCTTCTTGCGCGCTCCGCAAACCGGACAGAACCAGTCGTCCGGAATGCTCTCGAAGGGCATGCCGGCGGGGATGCCGCCGTCGGGGTCGCCCTCCTCGGGGTCGTAGATGTAGCCGCAGGAGGTGCAGATCCACTGCTGCACGGTCGCCGTTTCGCTCATCTGCGGGAATCTACCCGACGGCCTCCGCGGGCATTGCCCGGCCCGGAGGAACCGCCTAGTGGTCCCTCCTGCAAGTACTGACCCGTTTGGCGGCGTCTGGACGCGCCTGGCTGCGCCCGCGATGCTCGCCAATGCTCTGGCATTGGCTGCGCTCCCGGGCTTGCCAGCCACGCCCAGTCACTCGCCAAAGCGCGCCAGTACTTCTCGGAGGAACCACTGGTCGCTGAAGTACGCTGCCGCGGGTGTCCGTCGAGCGCCCGGCTCCCGGGGAGGAGCTCAACGCCGACGAGGCCTCGCCCCCGCGCGAGGCCTCGTCGCTGATCCTCCTGCGCGACGCCGCGCAGGGGCCGGAGGTGCTGCTGGTCAAGCGCAACCCCGAGCAGCGGTTCATGGGCGGTGCGTGGGTGTTCCCGGGCGGAGCGGTGCACGCCGAGGACGGCGACGCGCGCACCACCGCCCGGCGCGAGCTCGCGGAGGAGGCGGGCATCGCCCTCGCTGCGGATGCCGAGCTGGCCCGCTTCTCGCGCTGGATCACTCCCGCGCAGGTCGAGGTCCGCTTCGACACGCACTTCTTCCTCGCCGTCGCGCCGCCCGCCGCGCAGGCGCGCGTGGACGGCGCCGAGTGCGTCGAGGCGCGCTGGCTGCGGCCGGCCGACGCGCTGACCGCGGGCGGGCGCGACGAGCTGCTGCTGGTCTTCCCGACGATCAGGCACCTCGAGCAGATCGCGACCTTTGCCTCGGTGGGGGAGGCGATGACCCGGGCGCGTGAGCGGCGCGTGCTGGCAGTGCAGCCGCGCGTGCTGCTCGAGGGCGGCGTGGCACGCGTGGTGCTGCCGGGCGAGCCGGGCTGCGAGGGCTGACGCGGCGCGCTCTAATCTGAGCGCCGATGATGGCCTTGTCCGTGCAGATTGGGCTGCTGCTCGCGGTCGCGACCGCGCTGACGAGCACCGCCGGCTTCCTCTACCCGCACCGCAGGGCGGTGGAG
>JBPCPD010000039.1:0-3502 GCA_050999535.1 Thermoleophilaceae bacterium | reverse complement strand
GGCTCAGAGCCATGACAGCGATGGCGATCGCCCGCTTCGGCGGTCCCGAGCAGATGATCCTGCACGACCTCCCCGACCCAGAGGTCGGCCCCGACTCGGTGCTGATCGCCGCGCGCGCGGCGGGCGTCAACCCGGTCGACTTCAAGATCCGCGCGGGCAACCTCGAGGGCGCCTTCCCCCACCACTTCCCGCTGATCCTCGGCTGGGACGTCGCGGGCGTCGTCGAGGCCGTTGGGCCCGCGGTCGGCGGCTTCGCGGTCGGCGACGAGGTCTACGCCTACGCCCGCAAGACCGAGGTCGCGCAGGGCACCTACGCCGAGCGGATCGCCGTCCCCGAGGCCTTCGTCGCCCACAAGCCGCGCGAGCTGTCGTGGGTCGAAGCGGGCGCGCTGCCGCTCGCAGGACTGACCGCACGCCAGGCGCTCGTCGACAGCATGAGGCTGAGCGCCGGCGAGACGGTGCTGGTGACCGCCGCCGGCGGCGGAGTCGGCCACCTCGCGGTGCAGCTCGCGCGATCGCTGGGCGCCGAGGTGATCGGCACGGCGTCGGCCGCCAACCACGAGTACGTGCGCTCGCTCGGGGCGGCGGCGGTGATCGACTACGCCGAGCGCGACGTCGCCGCTGCCGTCCGCGAGCGCTGCCCCGACGGCGTCGACGCCGCCTTCGACTTCGAGTGCGAGGACACCCTCGACGCCGCGGGCGCGGCGGTGCGGGCCGGAGGCCAGCTCACGTCGATCGCCGACCCCGATCCGGCCAAGGGCGCGGACGTGCACGGCCACTACGTCTTCGTGCGCCCCGACGCGCTCGGACTCCAGGACCTCGCCTGGCGCGCCGATGCGGGCGAGCTGCGCCCCGAGATCGCGGAGACCTTTCCGCTCGAGCGGGCGGCCGAGGCCCACGAGCGCCTCGAGGGCGGTCACGTCCGGGGCAAGCTCGTGCTCGAGATCGGCTAGCATATGGCGACCATATGCTAGTCTTCCGGCCTTGAGCCGACGAACGCAGACCCTCGTGCAACTCTCGGACGAGCTCGTCCAGTCGCTCGATCGGCGCGCCGCCGCCACCGGCATCTCGCGCTCGGCGCTGATCCGCGAGCTGCTGGAGGGCGGCCTGCGCGACGATCGCTCGGCCGAGGTCTCGCGTCAGATGATCGCCGGGTACGGGCGAGTCCCACAGCAGACGGCGAGCGATGCCTGGGGCGACCTGGACGAGTGGACCCGGGTCAACTCTCGCCGCAACCTCGCGGCGCTCGCCGATGAGGAGGACGAGGGGTGGTAGCCCGTGGCGAGGTCTGGTGGAGCGAGGACCCGACGCTCGGGCGGCGGCCAGTGCTGGTGCTCTCCCGCGACGCCGTCCTCGGCTCGCTCGAGCGCCCGCTGGTCGCGCCGCTCACCACGCGCGTGCGCCACCTTCCCACCGAGGTGGCGCTCGACGCCGAGGACGGAGTGTCACAGCCGTGCGTCGCCTCGCTGGACAACGTGCAGCCGCTGGCGCGGGCGCTGCTGGTGGAGCGCATCACCGGGCTCAGGCCGGAGCGCATGGCCCAAGTGTGCTCGGCGCTCGCCGCGGCCGTGGAATGTGACGACTAGACGGGACGCATCGCGGCGACGCGCATCACGTCGACCGGAGCGGGCTGGCCGGACCAGCCCGCGAGGCTGCCGGCGCCCTGGTGGACGAGCACCTCGAGGCCGTCGACGAAGCGCCCGCCGGCGTCGGTGACCCACCCCTCCAGCGGGCTCGGCGCGTCACCGTAGACGAGGTCGACGAGCACGGCCGGCGGGTCGGTGGACGCAAGGCTCAGCGCCGTGATCGCATCTGCAGTGGCGATGCCACCGCCCAGGCCGACGCTCGTGCAGTTGGCGATCAGGTCGGCGGGCTCGGGCCGCTCGACGTGGCGGACGTCCAGCGACTGCGCCAGCGCCGCGGCCCGCTGCGGCGTGCGGTTCCAGACCGACACCTCCGCCGCACCGGCCTCGCGCAGCGCCCAGGCGACCGCACGTGCCGAGCCACCCGCCCCGAGCACGAGTGCCCGCAGGCCCCGCGGCGACTCGCCGAGCGCGTCGAGAAAGCCGCCCGCGTCGGTGTTCTCGGCCGCGATACCGCCATCGGCGAACGTGAGCGTGTTCGCGGCGCCGATCGCCTCGACGGCGGCGCTGCGCTCGTCGGCGAGCGCCGCCGCGGCTTCCTTGTGAGGCACCGTGACGTTCAGGCCGCGAAAGCCCGAGGCCGGCAACGCTCGTACGGTCCGCCCGAACGCCTCGGCCTTCAGCGGCACCGGAACGTATAGCCAGTCGAGGCCCAGCGCCGCCAGCGCCGCGTTGTGCATCGCCGGCGAGCGGCTGTGGCCGACCGGCCGGCCCGCGACCCCAAGCAGCGCGCGCGGCGCGATCCTCATCAGCAGTCGGTCGGCGACTTGCCGCCGCGCTCCGCGCGCGCGGAGTTGTAGCGGTTGACGTCACGCTGGAACTGCGCGTCGGTCTTGGAGAAGGCGTGCTCGCCACACGTCCCCGGCTTGACCACGTAGAAGAGGAGGTCCGACCGGCGCGGTCGCGCCGCGGCGCGCAGCGCCTCGAGGCCGGGGCTGCCGATCGGTCCCGGCGGCAGGCCCTGGCGCGTGCGGGTGTTGTAGGGCGACTCAATCGAGAGCTCGGACTCGGTCAGCGGGTCGGTCCAGTTGTTGGTGGCGAAGCGGATCGTCGCGTCAATGCCGAGTGGGATCCCCTCGCTGAGGCGGTTGTAGATCACCGATGCCACGAGCGGCCGCTCGCGCGCGACCTGGGCCTCGCGGTCGATCATCGAGGCGATGACCAGCACGTCGTACGGCGTCAGGTTCTTGCGTCGCGCGAAGCTCAGGTCGACCTTCTCGAACTGCGACTTGAAGGCCTTGAGCTGCTCGCGCACCAGGTCGCGCGCCGTACTGCCGCGGTCGAGCTCGTACGTCGCCGGGAACAGGAACCCCTCGAGGTTGCGCGCCGACCCCGCGCGGTAGTGGCCCGGGTCGAGCAGCGGCGAGCGGCGGCTGGCGGCCACGTAGTCGCCCCCGAGGGTGCCGGCGACGATCTCCTTGACCTCCGTGCGAGAACGGCCCTCGGGGACCGTGATCGTCACGGTGTTGGCGTCGGGCGAGGCCACGAGCGCCTCCATCGCCGCGGCGTAGCTCATGTCGCGCCCGAGCTCGAAGTCGCCCGCCTTGAAGTCACCGGCACGGCCGGACAGCGTCGCCCGCGCGCGGAAGAAGAAGGCGTCGGAGACCACCCCGCGGCGCTCGAGCAGCGACGCGATGCCGGCGACATTGGTGCCCTGGGGGATCGTGACCGCGATCGAGCCCTCGCCGTCGCCCTTGAAGGGCTGGAAGAGCGACACGAGCAGCCAACAACCCACGAGCGCGAGCACCGCGCCGACGGCGAACAGGCCACGCCTGCGTACGCGCCCGCCCCGATCGCCAGCTTGCTGGGGCCGCGCTCGACGGCGTTCGAGCGTCCTCCCCGCGGCCGCCTTTCGCGCG
>JBPCPD010000036.1:0-4794 GCA_050999535.1 Thermoleophilaceae bacterium | reverse complement strand
CGCGCAGGGCCTGGGACTTGTCGCCCGCGCCCTGCGCCTTGAGGGCGTCCGCACGCGGCACTGCCCGAGCCGGCGATCCGGGAGGGCGCCCGCCGCATCGGCGCGGCGCTCGCGTCGATCGGCTAACCGGGCGGCGGCGTGGCGTCCGGGCGCGCCGCGGGCGACTCGACCGTCTCCTACTCGGTGACATCGACCGTCGGGCGGCCCGGCGGCGACTCGACGCGCGTCGGCTGGCCGGCGGCGTCTGGGGCGAGACGCTCCACGGTCGTCTCCGGCCCGTCGGTCTCCGGGGTGGTCACCGGCCCGTCGGTCTCCACGGTCGTCTCCGGTCCGTCGGTCTCGACGGTGGTCACCGGCCCGACGTCCTCCTCGCTGTCCTCACCGGCGTCGAGCACCCGCTGGTCGGGCTCCTCCGACGTACGGGCCGGCGGCGCTTGCACGCGGTCGAGCGCGTCGTCGGTGACGGTCAGCACCTCGTCGGCGAGCGCGCGCATCTCCTCGACCAGCCGGGCGCGCTCATCCCAGATCCGGCGGGCGTCGTGCTCGAGCTGCTCGGCGCGTTCGTCGGCCTCGCGGATGACGATCTCGGCCTCCCCCTCGGCGCGGCGCAGCCGGCCGTCGGCCTGCGAACGCGAGCGCGCCGTGATCTCCTCGGCGGCCTCGTGTGCGCGCTGGAGGATGGCGGTCGTCTCCTTGCCGACCTCGTCGAGGGCGCGCTTGACCGCGGAGTCACGCGGCGCCTGCTCTTCGAGGCGCTCGACGAGGCGCGCGACGTCCTCGCGCCAAGCGTCCACGGCGGCCCGCTCGTACCCGCGCATCGCGACCGGGAACTGAACGGCGCGGACCTTGTCGGCGGCGCTGCGGCGGTTGGACCGGCGCGCGGGGGAGCTGGAGCTCGGGGTCAGCTGCTGGTGCTCGTCGGTGATCGGTGTCTCGTCGGCCATGCCCTCAGTATGCCTCGCGCGCGGGACTCACCGGGATGCCTGCAGCGCAACGGGGATCAGAACGGTCGACAGGAAGACCAGGAGGATGCCTGCGGCCACCATCGTGCGCGAGCGAAACAGGTGTCCGAAGCTGCCCAGGAGGAAGCCGAGCCCGAACATCAGGATGAAGACGTTGGGCGAGATCCTCGCTGATGTCCGGGCCCCGCTCGGGGTCGAGGAAATCGCCCTGCGCGATCAGAGTCAGAAGGAGGGCCACGCAGGCGAAAGTATCCTTGGCGGGGTGAGCGCGCCCTTCCAGTCGATCGAGCAGACCCGCACGGCGCTCGGCGCGGCGGGTTACCTCGCGGGCGGATCGACCGCCCTGGTCTCCTTCCTCGCGAGCCGGCTGGGCAAGCCGGTGCTCGTCGAAGGGCCCGCGGGCGTCGGCAAGACGGAGCTCGCCAAGGCGCTCGCGCGCGCCTCGGGACGCGAGCTGGTGCGCCTGCAGTGCTACGAGGGCCTCGACGAAGCCAAGGCGCTGTATGAATGGAACTACCGCAAGCAGCTGCTGCGAATCCAGGCCGAGGCGGCCCCGGATGGCGAAGCCGGCCGCGGCTGGAACGAGGTGCGCGACGACATCTTCGGCGAGGAGTTCCTGCTGCCGCGCCCCCTGCTGAGCGCGATCTCGGCCGAGGACCCCGTGGTCCTGCTGATCGACGAGATCGACAAGACCGACCAGGAGTTCGAGGCGATGCTGCTCGAGGTCCTGTCCGACTTCCAGGTCTCGATCCCCGAGCTCGGCGTCGTGGCCTCGCGCAGCCGGCCGATCGTCGTGCTGACCTCCAACGACTCGCGCGAGCTGACCAAGGCGCTCAAGCGGCGCTGCCTCTACCTCTGGCTCGACTACCCCGATGTCGAGCGAGAGATGGAGATCGTGCGCCTGCACGCCCCCGGGCTCTCGCAGGACATGGGCCGCAAGCTCGTCGAGGTCGTGCAGATGGTGCGGGCGCTCGACCTGAAGAAGCCCCCCTCGATCGCCGAGTCGATCGATTGGGCGCGGGCGCTGCTGCTGCTCGGCGCCGAGGACCTCGACGGCGCGATGCTCGAGCAGACGATGAGCGTGATCGTCAAGCACCGGACCGACCTCGACCTGGTGGCCGAGCGCGTCGGGGTCAAGCTCACGGACCGCCTCATTGGCCGCACGGCCTCCTAGCCGCGCCGGCCCCTACGGCGGCCTGCCCGAACCGGCGGGCCCCGTCGGGATGGCCCCGAGGCTGCTCGAGTTCGCCGACGAGCTGCGTCGCGAGGGGATGGCGGTCGGCACCTCGGAGCTGCTCGACGCCTTCGCGGCCCTGCGCGAGGTCAGCTGGACCGACCGCGAGGACTTCCGCGAGGCGCTGGCGGCGACGCTCGCGAAGTCCCGGGAGGACCGGCGCGTGCTCGAGCTCGTCTTCGAGCGATTCTTCTTCCGTGCCGCCGAGCGCGAGGCGGTCGAGCGCGGTCAGCGCGAGATGGGCCGAAAGGGCGAAGGGGGTGGTGAGCGCGAGCCCGCCGAGCTGGACGTCGATGTGCTGCGCGAGCGCATCCGCGGCGCGCTCCAGGGCAAGGACGGCTCCGATGGGCAGCTGCGCGACCTCGCCCGGCTGGCAATCGCCGCCTTCGGCCGCCAGGGCGAGGGCTCGGGCGTGATCGGGGTCGACGTGCAGCGCATCCGCCGCACGCTGGGCCTGCGCGGGCAGGCGCCCGACCACGAGCTGCCCGACCCGGAATCGGTGCCGCGCGAGCGGTTGCGCGAGTTCGAGCGCCACGTCCGGTGCGAGCTCGAGCGCGCGCTGATCGAGCGCACAGGGGCGTTGCCGCCCTCCAAGCCGCTGCGCGAGCTCGACCGCGCGCTGCCGACCGGCGCCGCGCAGGATCTCGCCGCCGTGCACCGCGTCGTCGCCCAGCTGCGCCGCCGGCTGGCGACCCAGGGACGCGAGCACCGCGGGCGCAGCCGCTCCTCGGTGGTCGACATGCGGCGCACGATGCGGACTTCCCTGCAGACCGGCGGCGTGCCGCTCGAGCTGCGCCACCGCCCGCGGCGCCCGCGGCGACCCGAGCTGTACGTGCTCTGCGACGTGTCGACCAGCGTCACCAGCGCGAGCGTCTTCTTCCTCTCGGTCCTGCACGCGCTGCACGACTCGTTTCGCAAGCTGCGCTCCTTCGTGTTCGTGGAGCGGATCTCCGAGGTGACCGACGTCTTCGAGCGCGAGCGCTCCTTCGACGCGGTCTCGCGCGCGATCTCCGGCGACGCGGGCGTCGCCGACGTATCGGGCGACACCGACTACGGGCGCGTCTGGTGGGAGTTCCTCGACGATGTCGTCGACGACCTCGACTCGCGCTCGAGCGTGATCGTGCTCGGCGACGCGCGCACGAACGGGCGTGACGCCCACGCCGCCGTCTTCGGTCACATCGCAGCACGCGCAGGGCGCACGTTCTGGATGAACCCCGAGCCGCGCCTGTACTGGAACTACGGCGACTCGGTGATGGCGGCCTACGAGCCCCACTGCGACGGCGTGTTCGAGTGCTGGACCACCCGGCAGCTCGAGGGCTTCGTCGAGGCGATCGCCGATCTGCGCCCGCCGGCCCGCCCGCAGTAGCGCGCCGCTCAGCCATTACACTGCCTCCGGGAAGACAGCAGGGGGGCTCGCGGGACGGCGGGCTGAGATTGCGCCCTCGGGACCACCGCCTGGCGCCGACCCTTCGAACCTGTGGGGTAATGCCCGCGGAGGGAGCGATTTGCAGACGAGGGTTCAAGCCACGTCCCCGGAGGCCCGGTCGGCGCCTCGGCCGGGCGTTGCGCTGAGGCGCGTGACGCGGCGCTTCGCGGCCGGCCGACGGCGGGAGCCGGTCGTCGCGCTCGAAGGGCTCGACCTGGCGGTGGAGGGCGACGAGGTGCTCGGCGTGGTCGGACCGTCGGGCTGTGGCAAGTCGACGCTGCTCGAGCTCGTCGCGGGCCTCCAGGAGCCCGACGCCGGCGAGGTCCGCATCGGCGCGACCGCCGATCGCCGCGCGGCCTGCTCCTACATGCCCCAGCGCGACCTGCTGCTGCCGTGGCGCGATGCGCTGGGCAACGCAGCGCTCGCGCTCGAGTGCCAGGGCGTCGGGCGCCGTGAGGCGCGGCGGCGCGCGGCGCCGCTGTTCGAGCGCTTCGGCCTGGCGGAGTTCGAGCGCGCGCGCCCGGCCGAGCTGTCGGGGGGCATGCGCCAGCGTGTGGCCTTCCTGCGCGCGCTGCTGCCCGGACGGCCGGTCCTGGCGCTCGACGAGCCCTTCGCCGCGCTCGACGCGATCACCCGCACCGGGATGCAGCAGTGGCTGGCCGACGCGCTGGCGTCGGAGCCGCGCACGGTGGTGCTCGTCACCCACGACATCGAGGAGGCGCTCTTCCTCGCCGATCGCGTGGTCGTGCTCTGCCCTCGCCCGGGGCGCGTCGTGGCCGAGCTCGACGTTCCGGGGCAGCGCCCGCGCGACCGCCGCGCCGCGGTCACCGACCCCGAGCTCGCGCGGCTGCGCGACCTCGCCTTGGAGGCGCTCGGGTGAGGCGGGTGGCGCTGGTCGCGCTGCTGCTCGGCGCACTGCTCGGCGGCTGGGCGTGGGTCGCCTCGCTGCACTCCGTCGACGACCTGCTCGTCGCGTCCCCGGGCGAGACGGCGCGCGCGCTGGCGTCGGACTGGGACCTGCTGTGGTCCAACGCGTGGGTCACCCTGCGTGAGGTGCTGATCGGGCTCGCGATCGCCGTGTCGGGGGGGGCGGGCGCCACGGTGGCGGGGCCTCTGGGTAGCGACCCCCGCTAAAACGCCCACCCCGTGCTGGTTTCCTTACAAGTGGGCCC
>JBPCPD010000024.1:0-7065 GCA_050999535.1 Thermoleophilaceae bacterium | reverse complement strand
ATCTGCGAGAGCCTCGACCGCTCGGCCGCCTTCTATCGCAACCTGCTCGGGATGCGGATGGTCAAGCAGACGACGAGCGTCGACGACCAGGGCGCGCGCCACCTCTTCTTCGGCGACGAGGCTGGGCGGCCCGGGACGCTGGTCACCTGCCTCGAGTACCCCCAGCTCGACAGGGGGTCGGTCGGTATCGGCTCGACCCACCACTTCGCGCTCACGGTCGGGTCGCTCGAGGAGCTCCACGGTTGGCGCGAGTACCTGACCGGCCAGGGCGTCTCCTGCACCGAGGTCATGGACCGCACCTTCTTCCACTCGATCTACCTGCACGATCCCGACGGACACGTCGTCGAGCTGGCAACCGTCGAGCCGGGCATAACGCCCGAGTAGTAGTTGCCGGGGGCTCACGCCCCCCGGACCCCCCGTGAGCTCAGGCGAGCGACAGCACCCGCGCCCCGGCTGCGTAACCGAGCGTGGCGTCCGCGGGCACCGGGTCGCCGGCGAGCACCGCGACGAGCGCCGCGCGCTGGCGCTCGGTCAGCGTCCCGACGGGCTTGTTCTCGGGCACCCCGATCGAGAGCAGCAGCCGCCGGCAGCGCGCGTGCCCCCACCGCTTCTGGCTCATCAGCAGGTCGCTGACCTCCATGCTGTGCACGTGCCACGGGCAGGCGAGGACGACCTCGCCGACGGCCACCTCGCCAGCCGCGATACGGCGCTTCATCTGCGCTCGCGCAAGGCGCACGCGGTTGGCGTGCTCCAGGGCTCGCAGGTGCTGCTGGCCGGCGTCCAACGAGGCGGTGTCGCCCATCGGTTTCCTCCCCGCACTAAGTGCAGTTCTCGAAATCAGAAGCAGTTCCCCAGCGGCCGACCCGGTGTGACCACGGTGAGGGGGCAGGCGAAGATAAGGACGCGCTCTCACGCGATATGACTCCTCGCCACCGCCGCTGCCGTCGATCTGGCCGCGGGACCCATAGAACCCGAGGCCAGAACGGCAGTCAACCCGGATCTGTCGGACCGCCTCGCTAAGAGCGGCCTTTTCGGCCGGAGCCCGGCAGCGGCCCCAGGGGCTCTGGGACGTGGCGGGCAAGACCTGGACGGATGACCGATCCGCTGCCTCAGGACGGCCCGGGCCCAGTCGACGCCCTCGGTGCGGTGCTCGCCCGATGAAGGGGTCCGGTGCTCGCCCGATGAAGGGGTCCGCTCCTCGCCCGATCAACGATCGGGCTGCGCTCCTCCCCGATCGGGCTGCTTTCCTTCTGCTGGGGAGAGGCGCTCGCGGACCCGCTCGAACGCCGCCAGCGCGCGATCGAGGTGCTTGTGCTCGTGGGTCGCCATCACGCTCGTGCGCAGCAGTGCCCCGCCGCGCGCGACGGCGGGGTAGAGCGCGACGTTGGCGTAGACGCCCTCGTCGTAGAGGGCCTTCCAGAACAGCGCCGCCTGCCAGTCGTCGCCGATCGTGACGGGGACAATCGGGGTCAGCAGGTCGGAGCCGTCGGGCATCGGCCTCGGCGAGACCACATCGAAGCCGCGCTGCGCAAGGCCGCGCTGCAGGTAGCGGGCGTTGTCGAGCACCCGGTCCATCAGCTCGCGGCCCTCGGCGGAGCGAATGACCTCCAACGCTCCGAGCGCGGCGCCGACGGCGGCCGGGACGGCCGAGGCCGTGAACATGAACGCACGGGCGTGGACGCGGAGGAAGTCGATCACGTCGGCCGGGCCGGCGATCACGCCCCCGCAGGAGGCGAGCGACTTCGAGAAGGTGCCCATGCGCAGGTCGACCTCGGCCTCGAGCCCGAACGCCTCGGTGGCGCCCGTGCCGCGCCGGCCGAGCACGCCGACGCCGTGGGCCTCGTCGACGAGCAGCCGGGCGCCGTGGCGCCTGCACAGCTTCACGATCTCGGGGATCGGGGCGAGATCGCCCTCCATCGAGAACACCCCGTCGACGATCACCAGTACGCCGCCGCCGTCGTCCTCGGCGCGGGCGAGCATCGTCTCGAGCCTGTCGAGGCGGTTGTGCCGGAACGGGCGCACGCGGGCACGGGACATCGAGACGGCGTCGAGGACCGAGGCGTGGTCGCCGGCGTCGCAGACGACGGTGTCGCCGGGGTCGAGCAGTGTCGCCACGCAGCCGACGTTCGCCTGGTAGCCCGTCGTGAAGACGAGCGCGCCCTCGGTCTGCATCCAGTCCGCGAGCTCGCGCTCGAGGCGGGTGTGCAGCGGGGTGGTCCCGTTCATGAAGCGCGAGCCCGTGAGGCCGGTGCCATAGCGCTCGAGCGCGTCGCGGGCCGCCTGCTTTACGTGCGGGTGGGTCGTCAGGCCGAGGTAGTTGTTCGAACCGAGCGTGATCCGCTCGCGACCCTCCATCTCAACGACCGGGCCGGGCTCGCCCTCGACCTCGCGGAAGTAGGGCAGGAGGTCGTGCTCGCGGGCAGCGCGCAGCTGCTCGAGGCGCTCGTGGCTGGTTGCCTTGGCGAAGAGGTCGGTGGCGGTCGTCATCGGCGAGTGGGCGTTAGGGTCCGCCGCCGTGGCCGTCGAGGTGAGACCGGTCGAGACGGGCCGGGAGCTGCGGGCGTTCATCGATCTGCCCTACCGGCTCCATGCTAGCGCCGCACAGTGGGTCCCACCGCTGCGCATCGAGCGCCGGCTGTTCCTCAGCAGGCGGTTCAATGCCTACTTCAAGCACGCCACGGCACAGCTCTTCGTCGCCCGGCGCGGGACGCGCGTGGTCGGACGGATCTCGGCCCAGATCGATCGCGCTTTCAACGAGCATCAGGACAACGCTTGGGGGATGTTCGGCTTCCTCGAGCTCGAGGACGACCACGAGGTGATGCGGGCCCTGCTCGAGGCCGCGGCCGGTTGGCTGCGCGCGCGCGGCCGCGACCGCATGGTCGGCCCGATGGACTTCACCATGAACGACGAGTGCGGGGTGCTGATCGAGGGCTTCGACCGCGAGCCGATGATCAAGCAGCCCTGGCAGCCGCCCTACTACGCCGAGCTGTGCGAGGGGGCCGGGCTGACCAAGGCCGTCGACCTGTACATGTGGGAGGCCTACATCGCCGGCGCGCGCGAGCGCCTCGTGCCGGCGATCGTGGAGCTGGGCCAGCGCCTGGAGGCCGATCACGGCATCCGTATCCGCAAGATGTCCCGTCGCAACCTGCGCCGCGACCTCGACGTCTTCGGCGAGACCTACAACGCGGCCTGGAAGGACAACTGGGGCTTCGTGCCCTACTCGAGCGACGACCTCGACCACTACGCCCCGGAGCTGCAGCTGGTCTTCGACCGGCACTGGTTCATGGTGGCCGAGAAGATCGACAGCGGCGAGTGCGTCGGGGTCTGCATCACCGTTCCCGACGTCAACCAGGTGCTCAAGCGGATGCAGGGCCGGATCCTGCCCTTCGGCTGGTGGCACTTCCTGCGCCGCCGGAAGATCATGACCCGCGTGCGGGTCGGGTTCCTCGGGGTCAAGCCCGAGTACCAGCACACCGGCGTCGCCGCCGCGTTCTACCTCGAGAACTTCGACATGGCCGAGCAGACCCCCCAGAAGGGCGGCGAGATGGGCTGGATCCTCGAATCCAACACGGCGATGAACCGCGGCATGGAGGGGATGGGCGCGCAGCGCATCAAGCGCTATCGCGTCTACGAGCGCGAGCTCACGCCTTCGACGCATTCGCAGGCGTGGACCATCCGGGGCCCGGTTACAATCGGCCGCGGATGACCGAGCTCGGCGACAGCCACTCCGAGCCCCCCGAGGAAGTCGATGGGGAGCTCGTTCCCGACGGCGAAGCGCCGGTGGCCGAGGTCCGGCGTCTGCCCCTGGCCGAGCACGAGGCGTCCGTGCTCGGGCGCCCGCGCGCACTGGTCGTGTCCGTTCCCGTCACCGTCGTGGCCGCCGCCGGGGGCTTCGTGCTCGGCGTCGCGAGCTTCGTGTTGATGCGCGTGCTGCGCGGCCCGCACACCGCGCGTGCGGTCGCTCGCCGTCACGGTCGCCTCGCCCCCAGACGCCGCGAGGTCGACGTCGAGAGCACGCGCTCCTTTCTCGTCGACGTCCACGTGCTGAAGCGCTGAGCGCGACCGGCGTCCAGCCACGCGCGGTCCGCCGGCGTACGGATGCGCCTGACGGCGGTGTGCGGGCGCCGCTGCGCGCGGCCGCCGTGGTCGAGCGCGAGGCCGTGCCCGCCGGGCCGTTCCGGATGCCCGGCGCCGGACGCGACGGGGTCATGCGCCGCCGCGGGTCCGCGCTCGTGCGCCTGCTGCACGTCGGCGGTGAGCCCGTGCTGGTGCGCGTCTGGTCGACGCGGGCGGCGGTCCGCCTGCGCGCCGAGGGCCCGACCGGGGCGGCCGCGGAGCTCGCGATCGAGCGCATGCGCTTCGCGCTCGGCGTCGACCATGACCTGCGCCCGTTCCTGACCGCCTTCGCGCGCGATCCGCTGCTCGGCTCGATCCTGCGTCGGCGGCCCTGGGTGCGGCCCCGGCGGCGCCCGGAGCCCTTCGAGGCGCTCGCGTGGGCGATCTGCGAGCAGCTGATCGAGAGTGGGCGAGCGGCCGAGATCGAACGGCGGCTGGTCCACCGTCACGGCCCGCGCAGCGACTGCGGGCTGCGCGACGTACCCTCGGCGAGCAGGGTCGCCGGGCTCGCCCCCGCCCAGCTGGAGGCGTGCGGCCTGGCCGGCAGGCGCTCGCTGACGCTCGTCAAGGCCGCCCGCGAGGTCGCCTCCGGGCGTGCCGACCTCAGCCGCCACGAGCATGCCTGGCGGCGGCTGCGTGCGATCCCGGGCATCGGGCCGTGGACGCTGCAGTCGCTGGCGCTCTTCGGCCAGGGTCGCGACGACCAGGTCCCGGCCGGGGACGTCACCTACCTCAAGCTCGTCGGCCGGCTCGCGCGCCTGGGGCGCCGGGCGACCGTCGAGGAGGTGCACGCCTTCTTCGCGCCCTACGCGCCCTACGCCGGGCTCGCCGGCTGCGCGCTCGTGCACGCCGATGCAGCCGGCGCCTTTCGCGGTCGGTAAGGACCAGTGCCTACCATTGGGGTATGGAGACCAACGTCGAGAAGTCCGAGCAGGAGTGGCGCGAGCAGCTCTCGCCCGATGCCTATAAGGTGCTGCGCGAGAGCGGGACCGAGCCGCCGTTCACCGGCGCCTACACCCACTCGAAGGAGACCGGCGTCTACTGCTGTGGCGCCTGCGGCGCCGAGCTGTTCGGCTCCGATGCCAAGTTCGACTCGGGCACCGGCTGGCCGAGCTTCACCGAGCCCAGGGTCGCCGCGGCCGTGCGCCTCGAAACCGACCGCAAGCTCTTGATGAAGCGCACCGAGGTGCTGTGCGCCAACTGCGGCTCGCACCTGGGCCACGTCTTCGACGATGGGCCGGGCGAGACCGGCCAGCGGTGGTGCATCAACTCCGTCGCGCTTGAGCTGGACGCGAACAGGTAGGCGGCTTCGTCACGGCCCGCTCGCTCAGGGCCCGTCCTTACAGCCCGCCCCCGGGCAGGTACTCGTTGGTGAACGCGCCGCTGGCGTCGGGCGTGTTCTCCAGCAGCTCGTTGTCGTTCATCCAGGCGGTGAACCGCTGCCAGCGCTCGCCGTCGAGGTGGCCGAAGGGCTTGCCCCGCGCGGGCAGGAACAGCGGCAGCGTCTGCTTGACCGCCGCTCGCTGGAGCTCGGGCTCGAGATCCTCGTTGGCGTCGAGCAGGCCGCTGACGGCGTCGCGGGGGCTCTTGCGCAGGTCCTGGGTGCCGCGTGCGAGGGCCGCGACGAACGAGCGGATGCGCGCCCCGTCGCGCTCGAGCGCGTCCTCGTTGGCCACGATCACGAGCTCGTCGTAGCTCGGCACGCCCGCGTCGTCGACGCGGATCACGCGCGGATCGCGTCCGCGCAGGCGCAGGTCGACCCCCTCGTAGTTCCAGAAGCCACCGAGCGTCGCGTCGACGCGCTTGGTCAGCAGCGCGGGGGAGAGCGCGAAGCCCACGTTGCGCTCCTTCACCCGCCCGGGATCGACACCGGCCTGCTCGAGGATCGTGCGCAGGTAAGCCGACTGGTAATCGATGCCCGCCGTGCCGACCGTCTTGCCCGCGAGGTCACGCGGCGAGCGGATGCCGGCCTGCGGCAGCGAGATGATCGAGCTCAGCGGCTTGCGCACGAGCGCGGCGACGGCCACCACCGCCAGGCCCTCGTCGCGGGCGCGCAGCACCTCCGGGGTGTAGGAGACGGCGAGGTCGACGCGACCCGCGGCGACCTGCTTGATCGGCGCCGCGGGGTCGGCCGGCTGGCGGATCTTGACGTCGAGCCCGGCCTGGCGGAAGCGTCCCTTGGCCTGGGCGGCGTAGATGCCCGCGTGATCGGCGTTGGGGAAGAAGTCGAGCATCAGCTCGAACTCGACCGTCCCGTCGGGGCCGATCGCGTCCTGCTTCTCGCCGCACGCCGCCAGCGGCGCGGCGAGCGCCATTACGGTCAGCGCGAGGGTCAGCGAGCGGAGCGTGGTCATGCAGGCCTTTCGTCTCGGTTCCAGGGACAGGCGAGGCGCTCGGCCAGCGAGGCCAGGCAGAACAGCGTGACTGCCATTCCGGTCAGGATCGCGACGCCAGCGTAGACGCGCGGCGTCTGCAGCTGGTCGTTGCCCAGCAGCACGAGTCGGCCGAGGCCATCGTCCGCGCCGGCCCACTCGCCGAAGACCGCCCCGATCACCGACACCGTCGCCGCGATGCGCAGGCCGCTGAAGAACGACGGCAACGCGGCGGGCAGCTCGACGCTGGCGAGCGTGCGCAGCCGCGAGGCGCCGAGCGAGCGCATCAGCGTCAACTGCTCGGGTGCGACGCAGCGCAGCCCGTCGAGCACGTTGACTGTCACGGGGAAGAAGCAGATCAGGGCGACGATCGCGACCTTCGGTCCGATCCCGTAGTCGAAGGCGAGCACGAAGATCGGCGCGAGCACGACGATCGGGATCGCCTGCGAGGCGACCAGCACCGGGTAGGCGGCTTCGCGCAGGGCGCGGCTCAGATGCATCGCGACCGCGGCGACGGCGCCGCCCCACACGAAGATAGCGAGGCCGACCAGCATCTCACGCAGGATGAGACACAAGT
>JBPCPD010000012.1:0-7700 GCA_050999535.1 Thermoleophilaceae bacterium | reverse complement strand
TAGGCCTGCAGCGGCAGGTCGACCTTGACGCCCTTGGGGACGTAGAGGAACGATCCGCCCGACCAGACCGCGCCGTGGAGCGCCGAGAACTTGTTGTCCTGCGGCGGCACGCACTTGTTCATGAAGTCCTCGCGCACGAGGTCCGGGTACTCGGTGACCGCGGTGTCCATGGACGTGAACAGGATCCCCATGTCCGCGTATTCCTTCTTCAGGTTCTCGTAGACCGGCTCCTGGCGCCACGTGCCGACGACGCCGGCGAGGTGCTCGCGCTCGGCCTCGGGGATGCCGAGATCTTCGTAGGTCTTCTTGATCTCGGCCGGGACGTCGTCCCAGGAGTCGAAGCGGCCGGCCTCGGGCGGGCTGTAGAGCACAAGCGAGTCGAGGTCGAGCTCGGAGAGGTCGACGCCCCAGGTCGGGACGGGCTTGCGCTCGAAGATCTCGAACGACTTGACGCGCATCTCGCGCATCCAGTCGGGCTCGCCCTTGATCTTGGAGAGCTCCTCGATGACCTCACGGGAGATGCCCCGCTTGGCCACCAGCTGGCCCTGCTCGTCCTCGGCGATCGGGCTGGGCTTGGTGACGCGCGTCTTGTCGGTGGCTGCCATCGGTTTCCTCTGAGTCGGGTCCGTAAATCCGCTCTGCGCGGTCGGGAATGAAATTGTACCGATGTGGCCGGGCGGCCGGGCTCGAAGGCACGACCGGCACACGTCCCCCCGGCTGCATTAGGCTACCCTAAGCCGCATGTCACGACGCAAGCTCATGCTCGGCTCCTCCCTTGGCCTGATCGTCCTCGCCGGCGCCTTCGTCGGCGTCGTGCTCGCCACCTCGGGCGGCGGCGAGGGTCTCACGATCTACACCGCGCGCTCGCACTACGGCGACGAGCGGCCGTTCGACACGTTCGCCGCTGACACCGGCGACGACCTGACGCTGTTCGGCGGCTCGGCGCCCGAGCTCTTCGAGCGACTGAGCAGCGAGGGCGACCAGACCGAGGCCGACCTGCTCGTAACCGTCGACGCGGCCAACCTCTGGCGCGCCGAGCGGGCCGGGCTGCTGATGCCGCTGCGCTCTGCGGCCGTCGAGCGCAACGTCCCCGCGGATCTGCGCGATCCCGACGGTGAGTGGTTCGGCATCACGACGCGCGCGAGGGCGATCATGCGGTCGACCGAGCGCGTGGAGGAGGGCGAGGCGACCACCTACGCGGACCTCGGCGATCCGCGCTGGCGCGACCGCCTGTGCCTGCGTTCGGGCACCAGCGAGTACAACGTCTCGTTCGTCGCCGACCGCATCGCCAAGGATGGCGAGGCCGAGACGCGCGAGATGCTCGAGCGCTGGATGGCCAACGACCCCGAGATTCTGGGCTCGGACGTCGACGTGCTCAACGCGATCGCCGATGGCGACTGCGACGTCGGCTTCACCAACTCCTACTACCTCGGCCGCGAGCTCGAGGAGGACCCGGACTTCCCGGTCGCGCCCGTGTGGGCCGACCAGGACGGGCGTGGCACCCACGTCAACCTCTCGGGCATCGGCGTCGTCGCTGCGACCGATGACCGCGAGGGCGCGCGGGAGCTCGTCGAGTATCTGACCTCGCCCGAGCAGCAGCGCACGTTCGCCGCGAACAACCATGAGTTCCCGGTCGGCGATCCTGCCGACACGACCGAGGAGATCACGCAGTTCGGCGAGTTCAAGCGCGACCCTATCGACGTCGCGGGGGCGGGCGCGCAGCTCGAGACGGCGGTGCAGATGATGTCCGAGGTTGGGTGGGACTGACCGCCGTCGCGCGCGGCCACAAGCCACGGCGCCACCGCTTCGCGTCTCTCTACGACCGCTGGACGCTCCTGACCATCGCGCTGGCCCTGCTCGTGGCCGGACCGCTGGTCGCGCTGCCGGCGAGCTTCGTCACCTCACCGGGCGCGCTGGCGGACTTCTCGGCCCTGCTGCCAGGCGCCGCCCAGGCAACCGTCGTGCTGCTGCTCGGCGTCGGCGCCGGGACGCTGGTGCTCGGCACCGGGCTCGCGGCGCTGATCGCCTTCTGCGAGTTCCCCGGCCGGCGCTGGCTCGAGTGGGGGCTGGTGCTGCCGCTGGCGATGCCGGGCTACGTCTTCACCCTGTTTGCGCTCGGGCTCTCCGACGGGCTCGGCTGGAGCTGGCTCGACGTGCGCTCGACCGCGGGAGCGACCGCCGTCTTCACGCTGGTGCTCTACCCCTACGTCTACCTGCTCGCGCGCAGCGCCTTTCTCGCCCAGGGCGGCGACCTGCTGGAAGCCGCCCGCGGGCTCGGCCTCTCGCGCGGCAGGGCGATCGTCAAGGTCGCGATTCCGCTCGCGCGCCCGGCGATCTTCGGCGGCGTCGCGCTTGCGCTGATGGAGTCGCTCGCGGACTTCGGGACCGTCAACCTGCTCGGGCTGCAGACGTTCACCAATGCGATCTACAAGGTCTGGTACGGGGCCTTCGACCGTGACGCGGCGCTCCAGCTCGGCACGCTGCTGGTGTCGGTCACGCTGACCCTGCTGCTGCTCGAGCGGCTCATGCGCGGGCGCGCGCGCTACGCCGGCGAGGGCTCGTCCGCGCGGGCGCCAGAGCCGATTCGCCTGCGCGGCGTGGCCGCGGTCGCCGCGGTCACGGGTCCGCTCGCCCTGATCGGCGTCGTCGTCGTCGCGCCCCTGGCGCAGCTATCGGTCTGGTCGGCGCAGGCGATCGGCAACGGCACGCTCGCGCCCGAGTTCGCGACCGCGGCGCGCAACAGCCTGCTGCTCGCGGGGATGTCGATCGCGCTCGTGCTCGGCGCAGCGGTGCTCCTCGCCTACGGGCGCCGCTCGGGCAGGCCTTCGCGCCTCAGCCGGGAGGCGGTCGGGCTGGCGACGATCGGCTACGGGCTGCCCGGCTCGGTCGTCGCGGTGGCGGTGATCGTGCCGCTCGGATGGATCGACCACCGCCTCGACGATGTCGCCGGCGTCGGGCTGCTGCTGACGGGCACGGTGATCGCGCTCTTCGCGGCCTACGTGGTGCGCTTCCTGGCGCTCGCCTTCCAGTCGGTCGACAGCGGCCTTGCGCGGGTGCCCCGCTCGCTCGACGAAGCCGCCCGCGGGCTGGGCTCGGATCGCATCGACGTGCGCGCGCGCGTGCACGTGCCGCTGATCTCGACGGCCCTGCTGACGGGCGCCCTGCTGGTGTTCACCGAGGTGATGAAGGAGCTGCCGGCGACGCTGCTGCTGCGCCCACTCGGCGGCGATACGCTCGCGATCGCGGTGTGGCGGGCGACCAGCGAGTCCCTGTACGAGCCGGCGGCGATGCCGGCGCTGCTGATCGTGCTCGTCGGCCTGCTGCCCGTGGCGCTGCTGATCCGGCTCTCGCGGCGGGTACCGCAGCGATGAGCGTTCGCCTCGAAGGGGTCGAGAAGTCCTTTGGCGCGACACGCGCCGTCGCGGGCGTCGACCTCGAGATGCCGCCCGGGGAGCTGGTCGCGATCCTCGGCCCATCGGGTTGTGGTAAGACGATGCTGCTGCGTCTGATCGCGGGCTTCGAGGCGCCCGACGCCGGGAGGATCGTCGTGGACGGGGAGACCGTCGCGGAGGCCGGTGGCGCATTCACCGCGCCCGAGCACAGGCGCATCGGGATGGTCTTCCAGGACTACGCGCTCTTTCCTCATCTGCGCGTGCGCGCCAACGTGGCCTTCGGCCTGGCGCGCCGCTCGCGCGAGCAGCGCGAGTCGCCGACCCGGCGCACGCTCGAGCTCGTCGGCCTCCAGCACAAGGCCGACCACTACCCGCACGAGCTCTCCGGCGGCGAGCGCCAGCGGGTGGCGCTGGCGCGCGCGCTCGCGCCCGAGCCGGCACTGGTACTGCTCGACGAGCCGTTCTCGAGCCTCGACGCCACGCTGCGCGGCGATCTGCGGCGCGAGGTCGAGCTGATCCTGCGCGAGGCGGGTGCGACCGCGCTGCTGGTCACCCACGACCAGGAGGAGGCGCTCGCGCTGGCGGACCGCCTCGCGGTGATGCGCGAGGGCAGGCTCGTGCAGGTCGCGCGCCCCGAGGAGGTCTACGCGCGGCCCTCCGGGCGCTGGACCGCCCAGTTCGGCGGCGACGTGAACGTGCTCTCCGGCATCGCGCGCGGCGGCGGGGTCGAGACCGAGCTCGGCACGGTGACCCTGGCCGCGCCCGCCCAGGGTCCCGTGCACGTGGCGGTCCGTCCCGAGCAGCTCGAGCTGCGTCGCGGGCACGGCACCAACGCGGAGGTGACCGCGCGCGAGTTCCGCGGCCACGACGTGCTCTACCGCCTGCGCCACGAGGCCGGGCGCACGCTGATCGTGCAGCTGCCGTCGCTCGAGCTCTTCGAGGTCGGCACGCAGGTGTTCGTGCGTCCCGTCGAGCAGGCCGTGGCGCCCGTCGTGGACTGACGCGAGCCGATGCGGGAAGCCCTGTCACCCGTGTCCGCCACGATCGGTGGCGCCCGGTCTCTCCCGCGGTGCGATGCGCTCGTGCAGCCGCCGCAGGGGCGCCGGAGACCACCAGTTCCAGCGCCCGAGCAGCGCCATGAGCGAGGGCACGAGCAGCGCGCGCACGACGAAGGCGTCGAGGAGCACGCCGGTCGCCGTCGCGATTCCGATCTGCTGGATGAAGGAGACCGAGGAGGTCGAGAATGCCCCGACGGCCACCGCGAGGAGGATCGCCGCCGCCGTCACGACCGCGCCCGTACGCTCCAGGCCGACGGCGACGGCCTCGCGGTCCGTGCGCCCCGCGTCGCGGGCCTCCTTGATCCGGCCGAGCAGGAAAACGCCGTAATCGGTCGACAGCGCGAAGACGAGCACGGCGGTGACCAGGAAGTCGGTGGGCTCGATGCCGCCGTTGGGCGTGTAGTTCAAGAGGTCGACCAGGCGCCCGTCCTGGTAGATGAACGTGAGGACCCCCAGCGCCGAGGCGACGGTCAGCGCGTTCATCACGATGGCCTTGAGCGGCAGGATCACCGACCCGGTCATCAGCCACAGCAGCACGAAGGTGAGCACCAAGAGCAGACCGACGACGACCGGCAGTCGCGAGCCGATCGTGGCCTGCTGGTCGACGAACTCCGCTGCGGCCCCACCGACGAAGACCGGGTACGCGCCTGAGCGGTCGCGGACCTCCTCGACCAGCCCCTGGGCACCCGCGCCGTCGGGAGTCCCGCTGACCGAGACGTCCACCTGCCAGGTGCGCTCATCGAGCGCGCGCGGCTTCGTGACGCCCTTCACTCCCCCCAGCGAGGCCAGCCCCGCAGCGTAGTCCGCGATTCCGGCGCGGTCACTGGCCGGCGCGTCGATCGCGACGGTCAGCGGCGTGGTGTCCTGGCCTGCGAAGTCCTGCTGCAGGGCGTCGGCCACGACCCGGGCGCTCTGGTCGGTGGGGATGACCGAGGCATCGACCGGCGTCCACTCCGCGCGCAGCGCCGGTAGGGCGAGGGCGATCATGATCGCGGCGGTCACGGCGGCGACGACACCAGGGCGGCGCATCACTGCGTGCGAGAGCCGGTACCAACCACCCGGGCTGTCGTCTCGCCCACGACGAGGTCGGCGGGCGAGCTTCGACCCCCACAGCGCGAAGAACGCGGGGGTCACGACGAGCGAGGAAACGCCCGCGATGAGGGCGACGAGGGCGCCGGCGATGCCCATCGACGCCAGGAAGCCCAGCGGGAAGAGGGTCAGCGTGATGAGCGCGACGGAGACGGTCGCCGAGCTGAAGGCGACCGTTCGCCCGGCGGTCGCGAGCGTGGTGCGAACCGCCTCTGCGCCTGGACCCGTACGGTCGAGCTCCTCGCGGAATCGCGAGACGAGGAACAGCGTGTAGTCGATCGCCAGGCCGAGACCCAGGCCGATGACGAGGTTCAGCGCGAAGATCGACAGGCCGTAGACCTGGTTGACCACGCTCATGGCCAGGAACGTCCCGAGGATGGTCGTGACCCCGACGACCAGCGGCAGCCACGCCGCGCGGCCGCGAAAGAACAGCAGCGAGAGCAGGACCAGGATCGGGAAGGCGATCAGCTCCGCGCGACCGAGATCGGCGCCGATCGTCTCGCCGAGCTGCGTCTGCGCGATCACGGCGCCGCCGATCTGGACACCGGATGCGCCGGAGAAGCGATCCTGCACCGCCTCGGCGACGAGATCCTCGGCGGCGTCGGCGCGCAGGGTGGCGGCCACGTAGCTGCGTCGCCCATCGGCGCTGACGAAGCGCTCGTCGCGCGTCGAGGTCAGCGAGGCGACCGACGCGATGCCCGGCCGGGAGGCCAGCTCCCGCGCGAGCTCGGCGAGCCGCGCACGGCCGGCCGCCGATGTCGCTCCCTCGGGAACGTCGACGAGCAGTACGACGCCGGGCGCGGCCTGTTGCCCGGTCGCACCCTCGATGCGCTCGACGGCGCGGGCGGAGCCGGCGTCCTGCGGCGTGAAGCCCCCGCCGGTCTCGAGCGAGCCGGCGACGGGCCCGCCGAGCACCCCCGCGGCGAGCACGAGGAGCAGCGTCGCCAGCAGGATCCGGCGAGGACGGCGGTGAGCCAGTTCGGCGAGATGACGGAGCACGGGAGTCTCCTTACGGTTAGAACGGTTCGTAGCGAATGATAACACAGATGCTACGCTCCGAACCATGTCAACCGATACATCGGGGTCTCAGCGGTCCTCCTTCCTGACGCCCACTTCGTACGTCGTGCTCGGCCTCGTCGCGTGGATGCAGCCCACGACCCCCTACGATCTCAAGCAGGCGACGAACCTCACGATCGGCAACTTCTGGACGTTCCCCCACACGCAGCTCTACACCGAGCCCGTCCGGCTCGCCGACGCCGGTCTGCTCACCGAGGAGCGCGAAGATGGCGGTCGCCGCCGGCGCCTGTTCTCGATCACCGACCCGGGCCGCGCAGCGCTCGCCGCCTGGCTGACCGAGGCCTCCGACGAGCCGACCGAGGTGCGCGACCGCGGGCTGCTGCAGCTCTTCTTCTCCGGCCACGCCGACCCGACCACGACCGTGGCCATCGCCCGCGTTCAGCGCCTGAGCCACGAGCGCCGCCTGGAGGGCTACGCCGCCCAGGAGCGGGTGATCCGAGAGCAGCTCGACCCACCTGCCCAGCGCGGCCCGCTCTTTCCCCACCCGACCGCCCGGGCCCGCGCCCTGCGGCAGGCCACGCTGAGCTTCGGGCTGACCTATGAGCGCGCGGCCGTGGAGTTCTGGCGGGCGATCGAGGCGGCGCCACCGGGCGCCGCCGAGCAGTGAGCCCGCGCCAGTCGGCTCTCCGCCACCTATCGGTCACTCACGCCGATGCATCAGTCCCCGATCCGAGGGGATCGGAAGGCGCCTCGGCCGGGCTACTCGGGCCAGGACGCATCGCCGCCGGTGGCGCCGCGCATCACCTTGAGGCTCAGCAGCGCGCACTTGCGGCGCGTGGGGGAGATGTCGATGCCGAGCAGGTCGATGACCCACGCGGCGCTCAGCGCACCGATGTCGTCCACCTGCATGCCGACCAGCTCCTCGCTGGCGATCGAAGCGGCGGCCTGCGAGATCGCGCAGCCCTGCCCGTGGAAGGCGAGCTCGACGATCTTGCCGTCCTGCACGCGCAGGTGCACGCCGAGCTCGTCGCCGCAGAGGGGATTGTGGTCGTGCGCCTCGAGGTCGTGTGGCTCGAGCGTCCCGAAGTTGCGGGGCTGCTTGTAGTGATCGAGAATGTAGTCGCGGTAGAGGGAGTCCATCAGC
>JBPCPD010000049.1:0-3504 GCA_050999535.1 Thermoleophilaceae bacterium | reverse complement strand
ACCTACTTCCGCTCGATCGGGCTCGCGCTCGAGGGGCCGCTCGTGCGCGCCCTGCGCGGCGAGCGCCTCGACCGCCGCCGCTCGCCCGCCTTCGTGCAGTCGTTCGAGACGCGCAACCTGCGCATGCTCGACCGCCGCATCGACACGCCGCTGGTGCAGCTCTACGGGTCGAAGACGAGCCAGCCGTTCGACCTGCGCGGCACGCGCGACGCGCGCACCTACGGCGACCTCGCCACGCGCACGGGCCTGCGAGAGGTGGCCGAGTACGCCGACGGGGCCGGGCCGCCGAAGGGCTACATCGTCCCGCGCAACCCCGACGGCAGCTCGGGGAGCCCGACGAGCTTCGTGGACGACGCCCACCGCGCCGGGCTGGTCGTGCACCCCTACACGTTCCGCAACGAGAACCAGTTCCTGCCGCTCGAGCTGCGCTCCTCGGCCGACCCCAACGCCTACGGCGACGCGCTCTCCGAGTACGAGCAGTTCTTCGCGCTCGGCGTCGACGGGCTCTTCTCCGACAACCCGGATACGGCGATCGAGGCGCGCGGGCAGCGCTGAGCTGCCTCGCCAAGCGGGGCGGGCGAGCCGGGTAGGCTCCCCCGACCGTGGCCGACCGCAGCTACGACCTCGTGATCGTCGGGATGGGCTCGGCGGGCATGGTCGCGGCCGAGTTCGCCTCGACGCTCGGCATCGAGGTCGCCGCAATCGAGCGCGACCGCATCGGCGGCGACTGCCTGTGGACCGGCTGCGTGCCGAGCAAGGCGCTGATCGCCTCCGCGAAGGCGGCACACGTGATCCGCCACGCCGATCGCTTCGGCCTGCCGGGCGCCGACCCTGCGATCAACACCGCGCGGGTCTTCCAGCGCATCCGCGCGATCCAGGGCCAGCTCGCCGCCAGCGACGACGATCCGCAGCGGTTCATCGACGCCGCGGAGATAGTCGTCGCGGCCGGCCGTACTCCCAACCTGGAAGGCCTGGCCTCGGTGAGATCGGCGTCGACACCAGTCCGCACGGCGTCGTCGTCGACGGGACGCTGCGCAGCAGCGTGAAGTCGATCTTCGCGGCGGGGGATGTCGCCGGACGCTTCCTGTTCACCCACTCGGCCGGCTGCGAGGCGGCCGCAGCCGTGCGGACGATGTTCTTTCCGGGCTCCGGCGACGCGCCCCACGCGGTGCCGTGGTGCACGTTCACCGACCCCGAGCTCGCCCACGCCGGCATGACCGAGGCGCAGGCGCGCGAGGTCAACGGCGACGACGACGTGCGCGTCTGGACCCACGACCTCTCCCACTCAGACCGAGCGCGCGCCGAGGGCGAAGCCGACGGCGAGATCCGCATCGTCACCGCCAAGGGGCGGATCGTCGGCGCACACGCGCTGTGCGCCAACGCGAGCGAGCTGATCCACGAGCTCGCTGGCGATCCGCGAGCGCAAGAAGCTGACCGAGCTCGCGGGGCTCGTGCACATCTACCCGACGCTCGCGCTGGGGATCGGCCAGCTCGCCGGCGAGGCCGCCTACGAGCGGGCGGGCAGGCTCGGCTTCCTCGTGCGCTCGAAAGCCTGATTCATGGCCTCCGGCGGACCGGTCAGCGAATGCTCGAAGGTGGTCCGCAGCCGCGGGTCGCGCCAGTCACAGCCGGCCGTCGTTTCCACGCGCAGGTGCACCGAGCGGCGCGAAAGCGTGAGCGTGGCGACCTGGTTGTCGTAGCTGGGATCGCGCTCGAAGCGCCAGCCGATCGGCGGCGGCTGGGCCCCCGCCGCAGCGGCCAGCGCCCGGGTCACGCGCGCCGCGAAGGTCGAGTTGCCGAGCCGCATCGCGCGCTTCTCCTTCGGGGCCAGGTCCTTGCGGTAGGCCGAGCAGACGGCCTGCCAGACGCTGCTGGTGGCGCCGGTCCCGACCGGGAAGCCGACCTCGGCGAGGTAGCAGTGGTGGACGTCGCCGGAGAGCATCACCACGCTCGCCGGTGGCGGTCCGCGCCGCCCGGTCGCGACCTCCTCGAGCAGCGTCGCCAGGCTCCGGAACGACTGCGGGAACGAGGCCCAGTGGTCGAACACCCCCGCTTGGCGCACGCGCTCAGCGAGCCGCGCGACGAGGCCGCCCCAGGCGCCCTCGACGAGCAGCTCGGTCCACTCCTCGAGGTGGTGCAGACCGGGCGAGAGCACGCACGGGACCGAGCTCGCGAGCAGCAGGTGGTCGTGGTCCCCGTTCGCCTGCTCCTCGATCCAGCGCCACTCGCCGCCGTCGACCATCATGCGCCCACCCGGGTCGAGCACGCGCCCCGCGCGCGAGTCGATCACCACCAGACGGGTGCGGCCGAGCTGACGGGCGAAGCTCCAGCGGCTGTGCCCGGGCTGGCGGTCGGCGTCGCGCATCTCGCCGCGCAGCAGGTCGCCGGCGTCAGCTTCCGCGTGGACGAGCGCGAGCAGCTCGAGCTCCTCCAGCTCGCTCGGCGGCAGGTTGCCGAGGTGCTGGTAGACCCAGTAGGCCGACAGGCCGGCGGCGATGCGATCCTCGTACCACGAGGTCGCGCGCAGGCCGTCCATCCAGTCGCGGCTGAGCTTCCACTGGGCGCTGATCTCGTGGTCGTCGAAGATCATCGCGGTCGGCACGCTCGCCAGCAGCCAACGCACCAGCGGCTCACCCCACGCCTCCGCGTAGGCGGCGGCGTACTCGTCGAAGGTGGCGAGCTCGTCGAAGGGGGCGTCGTAGGGCTCGCCACGCTCGGCGGTGCGCGCCTTCATCGCCGGCGAGAGGTCGTCCGCATAGACCTGGTCGCCGAGCATCAGCAGCTGGTCGGGCCAGCTCGAGGGAGACGATCCGACCATCCTCAGCGCGAGCGTGCGCAGCGCGTCGACGCCCTGGGCCACCGGGTGATCGGCTTGGTGCAGCGCCCACGGCGCATCGTGCGGCAGTGCCACGCGACACGAGCCGAACACCAACCGCAGCTCGCGGTCGACTGCGATCGTGGGGATCGAGGGGGCCGGCAGCTCCGAGTCGGCGGGCGGCCACGCTGGGTCGCCGTCCAGCGTGACGGTGTACGGGTGGCGCTGCCCGGGCTCCAGGCCCTCGACGTGGACGAGCGCGTAGTGATGGCCGTCGACGCAGAAGGTGCGCGCCGAGGCGCCGAGCACCTCCACCTCGCACGCGCCGTCGGTCTCGACCCAGACCGTAGCGTCGCGTTCGCCGACGTGGCGGAGCATCGGGCCGAGTACGAGCGCGGGGGCCATCAGGCCGAGGCTACGCCGGCGCCATCGGGAGCTCCATCAGCGGCAGCTCGTCCCGCAGCCGCAGGTTCTCGTCCGGGTCGAGGACCGAGTGCTGGGCGCAGGCGGGCACCAGCTCGCCGGAGTCGGGGTGGGCCATCGCGTAGGAGCAGGCCTGCAGGCGCTCCTGCGTGGCCCGGACCGCGGGGTCCTCGGCGGTCTCGCCGCGCTGCATCAGCTCCCACGCGGGCTTGACGTCGTCGGCGTGCATGAACGAGTGCATGACGAAGGTCATCGCGCTCGGGGGC
>JBPCPD010000105.1:0-10105 GCA_050999535.1 Thermoleophilaceae bacterium | reverse complement strand
TTGACGATCCCCGCGCCGTACTCCGAATCGGGTCCGGGCGGCCCCGCGTCGCTGGCGGTGGCCAGCAGGCGCGCAACGACGGCCTGCCCGCGCAGGCCCTTGGACACCAGCAGCGCGGCGACGCCCGCGACGTGCGGCGCGGCCTGCGAGGTCCCGGCGAGCTGTGTGTAGGAGTCGGGGCCCTCGTTGAAGGTCGAGAGGATGTCACTGGCGAACAGGCCGGAGCCACCCGGCGCGGTCAGGCCGAGGCCGTCGCCGAAGCTCGAGAAGAAGCTTCGGTTACGGTTCTCGTCGACCGAGCCGACGCACAGCAGCCTGCCCCCGCCGGAGGGCTGCTCGCACACCGGCAGGCCGCTGTTGCCCGCCGCGGCGACGACCACCCGCCCGGCGTCGAGCGCGCGGTCGATGGCGCCGTCGATCTCGGCGCTGGTGCCGAGCACGGCGAGCTGCTCGCCGAGCGAGAGGTTGATCACGTGCGCCCCCTGGGCCACGGCGTAGTCGATGCCCGCGGCGACGTCGCCGGTCGTGCCCGAGCCGCTCGCGTCGAGCACGCGCACCGGCAGGTAGCTCGCCCCGGGAGCGACGCCCGCGACGCCGACGCCGTTGCCCGCGTTGGCGGCGGCGATGCCGAGCACATGGGTGCCGTGGCCGTCGTCGCCGGGCCCGATGCCGGGATCGGCGTCGTCCTCGACGAAGTCGTAGCCGGCCAGCAGCCGGCCCTGGAGGTCGCGATGGTCGGAGCGCACGCCGCTGTCGACGACCGCGACGACCGCGCCGGCTCCGGTCGAGGTGCTGCGCGCGGCGTCGGCCTCGATCATGTCGAGGCCGTACTGCTGCGATCGCAGCGGATCGCCGGCCGCCATCGCCGACGCCGGGATGGCGAGCACGGCGATCGCCCCTGCCAGGGCTGCGACGGAGGACCGCATGGCGACAGATCGTAGGGATTGCCCCGCCTGCGTGACCTGCGTCGCCCTCGTCGTCGTCCGGGAACGCGGCCAGCAGCCACTGGCCGTGCTCGCGCTCGTGCGCGCGGACGGTGGCCGTGAGCGCGACGTTGCGCGGGTTTCGCCTCAGGCGCCGACGCCGACCGCGGAGTTCTGCTCGGCGTCGCGCTGCGCCGCGACGGGGCCGGGCTCGGCCTCGGGCGGGCGCTCGCCGCCGCGCTCGGTGCCGGCGATCAGCTCGTCCGGCTTGCGCTCGTCGGGGACGAAGCCGGACTTCATGCCGAAGTAGACCGACTGCGGATGGTGGGAGATGATCGCCACCGTCGACTGCTCGGGCATCACGGCGTGCCCGCCGGAGAGGTACATGCCGATCTCGCCGAGGTCGAGCAGCTCCCAGACCTTGTCGTGCTCGGACTGGTCGGGGCAGGCGGGGTAGCCCCAGGAGTAGCGCCGGCCCTGGTCGGAGTCGATGCCGAGGCCGCGCCGCGCGTGGGCGTGCAGCCACTCAGCGAGGCCCTCGGCGGTCTGGACGCCGAGACCGTGCGTGTAGAGCTGCTCGGCGAACTCGCCGTCGCGCTCGAGCCGGGCCATCAGCTCTGTGACCTCGTCTCCGACGGTCACGCCCTGCAGCGCGACGACGTCGCGGTCGCCGCCTGATCGGAGTGACCCCTCCGGCGCACCCCCGCCGGCAAGCGGGCGGTAGAAGTCGGCCAGGCAGATGCGGTCATGGGCGGGCTGGCGCGGGAAGCTCAGCCGCGTGAGCTCGCGGTCGTGGTCCTCGGGGTCGAAGACGACGAGCTCGTTCCCGTCGGAGTGGCAGGGGAAGAATCCCAGCCGCACGCGCTGGTGCAGGTCGTCCTGCTCGGCCCACATGCGCTCGATGCGCGGCGCGAAGCCCTCCTCCTCGCCGTCGCCCTCGACGAGCTTGCGCCACGCCTCGCCCTTCTGCCCGCTCCCGCCCCAGTGCAGCTTGAAGAGCACGTGGCGGTCGAGGTGGGGGTGGACTTCGTCGAGGTCGATGTCGATCTCGCGCACGCCCCAGAACGGCGGCTCGGGGACCTCGTTGTCGGTCGCGACCTTGGAGCGGACGCTGTCGTCGGTGACCGGCGGCAGGTTGTTCTTGACGACCGGCTTCTCGCGCAGCGTGCGCGCCTCGGTGCGCATCTTGTCGACCAGCGCGGCGCGCGCCTGCTCGTCGATCAGCGCGTCCATCGTGTCGAGACCCTGGAAGGCGTCCTTGCAGTAGAAGACGCCGGGGTCGTAGGTCTCGTCGGACTCCCTGCCGCCCGGGTAGAGCATCCGCCGTCCGAAGTCACGGTTGATCGCCGCCCCGCCGACGAGCACCGGGAACTCGAGCCCGCGCTCGTGCAGCTCACCGACGGCGATCGGCATCTGCTTGGAGGTCGAGACCAGCAGCGCGGAGAGGCCGATCGCGTCGGCGTCGTGCTCGACGGCCGCGTTGATGATCGTGTCGACCGGGACCTGCTTGCCGAGGTCGACGACCGTGTAGCCGTTGTTGGTCAGGATCGTGTTGACCAGCGACTTGCCGATGTCGTGCACGTCACCGAAGACGGTCGCGATCACGACCGTGCCCTTGGTGTAGCCCTCCATCTTCTCGAGGTAGTTCTCGAGCCGCGCGACGGCACGCTTCATCACCTCGGCGCTCTGCAGCACGAACGGCAGGATCAGCTCCCCGGCGCCGAACTTGTCGCCGACCTCCTTCATCGCCGGCAGCAGCACCTGGTTGAGCGTCGGGACCGCGCCGATCTTCTCGTTGGAGGCGTCGATCCATGCCTCGACGCCCTCCTTCTTACGCCGCAGGATGTGCCAGTGCAACGCCTCCTCGGGCTCCATTCCGGCGGTCGGGTCGGCGGCCTCGTCGGCCTCCTCCTCGCCCTTGGACTCGAAGTGCCCGATGAACTTCTCGAGCGCGTCCTCGGAGCGGTTGAACACGAGCGCGTCGGTCAGCTCGCGCTCGTATTCGGGGATCTCGGGGTACGGGGTGACCTCGGCGGGATGCACCATCGCCAGGTCGAGCCCCGCATCGACGCGGTGGTGCAGGAAGACCGAGTTGAGCACCCGGCGGGCGTTGGGCGAGACGCCGAAGGAGACGTTGGAGACGCCGAGCGAGGTCTTGACCTTGGGCAGCTGCGCCTTGATCAGCTTGATGCCCGCGATCGTCTCGATCGCCGATGGGCGCCACTCCTCGTCACCGGTGGTCAGCGTGAAGGTCAGCGCGTCGAAGATCAGCGACTGCTCGTCGAGGCCGTGCTCGTCGACGACCATGGCGCGGATCCGCTGGGCGATCTCGAGCTTGCGCTGCGCGGTCTTGGCCATGCCGACCTCGTCGATCGTCAGGGCGATCAGGGCGGCGCCATGGGCCTTGGCCAGCGGGACGACGGTGTCGAGCTTGTCGCGGCCGGCCTCGAGGTTTACGGAGTTGACGATCGCCCGGCCGGGGATCTGCTCGAGCGTGCGCTTCATCACGGCGGGCTCGGTGGAGTCCACCTGGATCGGCGCGGGCAGCTGCAGCGAGACGCGCTTGGCGAGCTCACGCATCTGCTCGTCCTCGTCCTCACGCTCGTTCAGCGCGACGCAGAGGTCGAGCACGTGGGCGCCGCCCTCGACCTGATTGGTCGCGATCTGGAGCAGGCCGTCGTAGTCGTCGTCGAGCAGCAGCGCCTTGGCCCTGCGCGAGCCCTGCGAGTTCACGCGCTCGCCGACGATCGTCGGCGCGGGCTCCTGGGCGAGCGCTGTCGCGCCCATCATGCTCGAGACCTTCGGCGGCCCCGGCGCGGGGCGCGGCCTGGCCTCGCGGCCGCCGACGCGCTCGACGATCGCGCGGATGTGGTCGGGCGTCGTGCCGCAGCAGCCACCGACGATCGACACGCCGCTCTTCTCGACGAACTCCGCCAACGTGGCCGAGAGCTTGTCGGGGCCCTCGGGGAAGATCGTCTCGCCTTCGGGGCCCTGGACCGGGATGCCGGCGTTGGGGATGCAGTGGATCGGCAGCGGGCAGTGCTCGCCCAGGTAGCGGATCGCGTCGCGCATGTCCTCGGGCCCGGTCGAGCAGTTGAGCACGATCGCCTGGACGTCGAGCGCGGTCAGCGTCGTCAGCACGGCCTCGATGTCGGTGCCGAGCAGCATCTTGCCGCCGTTGGGCAGCAGCGATACCGAGCACTGGATCGGCAGCGCGCGGCCGGTGCTCGAGAAGGCAGCGCGGGCGCCGAAGATCGCCGCCTTGACCTCGAGGATGTCCTGCGCGGTCTCGATGAGGATCAGGTCCGCGCCGCCGTTGACCAGGCCCTCGGCCTGCTCGGTGAAGACCGCGACGAGCTCCGGGAAGGTGATCCTGCCGAGCGTCGGGTCGTCGGACGCGGGCAGGTGGCCGGTCGGGCCGATCGAGCCCGCGACGAAGCGCTCCTCGCCCGCCGCCCTGCGGGCGATCTCGGCGGCCTTTGTGTTGATCTCGACGGTGTGCTCGCCGAGCCCCCATTCGTCGAGCTTGATGCGGCTGGCCTGGAAGGTGTCGGTCTGGAGGACCTCGGCGCCGGCGTCGAGCATCGAGGCATGGACGCCCTCGATGACGTCGGGGCGGTTGAGCACGAGCGCCTCGTGGCACTTGCCCTGCAGGCCGCCATAGTCCTCCTCGGTGAGGTCGAACTGCTCCAGGGTCGCGCCCATGCCGCCGTCGAAGATGACGACGCGGCGGTGGATCGTGTCGAGGTAGTCGCGGGCCATAGGCTCGCCAAGGCTATCGGCGATCCCCAACCTTGACAAGCTTGTGTGAAGGTTTGCGACGCGCCGCTGAGACGGCCCTCGCCCAGGCTGACGATGTAGTAGTATGCTTCCATGTTGACGGTGCCGGAGGCTGCGCGGCGCGCCGGGCGCAACGCCGAGACCGTCCGCCGCTGGATCCGTACCGGGCGGCTGCGCTCGGAGAAGGTGGGCACGCAGCACCTCGTCGACGAGCGCGAGCTCGCCACCCTGATCGACGAGCCGCCGCAGCTCGCGGTCCCGCAGGACTGGCTCGCCTTCCCGGACGGATCGCCGCAGCCCGACTGGGCGCGGATCGTCCGCGAGTCGCGCGACAGCCACTGATGCTCGTCGTCGACGCCAGCGTCGCGCTGTGGGCGTGCGGCGCCGGCGGGCGCTGGGAGGGGCTGCGCGAGCGCGAGCTGGTCGCACCGGCGCTGATGTGGTCGGAGTTCAGCTCCTCGCTGCACGCGGCGCTGTGGCGGCGCGAGATCCGCCGCGCCAACGCGCTCGCATCGCTCGCGGCGCTCGATCGGGCTCCCGTGGAGCTGCGAGCGCACTCCGACCTGCGCCGCGAGGCGTGGCGGGTCGCCGACGACCTCGGCTGGGCGAAGACCTGCGACGCGGAGTACGTGGCGCTGGCGACGCTGCTCGGCACTCGGCTCGTCACGCTCGACGCGCGCCTGCGCCGGGGCGCCGACCGCCTCGGCGTCGTGGTCGCCCCGGGGGAGCTGTAGCCGAGGAGATGATCCCAACGCGCATGCCAGGCACCGTAGGTCAGCCGTGCGCCACACTTCGATCTCGTGAACGAACGCAGGTTCCTGAAGCTCACCTTCATCCGCGTACTGCCCGAGTGGAGGCGCCGCTCGTCCGAGCAGCGCGCCGCCGACAAGCGCGAGCTTGCCGCCGCCTGCCGCGAGTTCGGCGAGGACCACTTCCTGCGCAGCTACTCGCTGGTGGGCACGCGCGGTGACTGCGACCTGATGCTGCGCGCGGTCGCCCCCACGCTCGACCCGATCCACGAGCTGCACGTGCTGCTCAACCAGACCGGGCTGATGCGCTACGCCGAGATCGCCCACTCCTATCTCGCCCTGACCAAGGAGTCGGTCTACTCCGACGAGCCGGCCCCGCTCGAGCCCCGGCCCGGATCCGGCGCGAAGTACCACATCGTCTACCCGCTGTGGAAGAAGCGCAGCTGGTACCAGCTGGCGCCCGAAGAGCGGATGCGGGTGATGCGCTCGCACATCGAGACGGGGCGCCGCTACCCCGGCATCGAGATCAACACCGCCTACTCGTACGGTCTCGACGACCAGGAGTTCGTGGTCTCCTTCGACGCCGACGACCCGTCGGAGTTCCTCGACCTCGTGCAGGAGCTGCGCAGCACCGAGTCGAGCGCCTACACGGAGTCCGAGACGCCGATCTTCACCTGCATCTCCGCGTCGGTCGAGCGTGCCTTGGACGCGCTCGACGGCGAAGCGCTGGTGGCCAGCCGGTAGGCGAGCTCGCTTCCGGTTCAGCCCCCGGGCGGCCCCCCGAGCAGAAGCGTGTCGGCCAACAGGAACAGGGCGACGAGCGTGACGACCACGGCGAAGCCCCGGCCGAGCGCCGCCTGCGGGAGCCTGCCCCCGACGGCGGTCCCGCCGAGCGCGCCGGCGGCGGTCGACCCCGCCAGCGCGAGGGTCAGGCCCGGCTCCGGGGCGGCGCCCGCGACCAGGTGGCTCGCCAGCGCCGCGAGGCCGGTCAGCGTGATGATCACGAGCGAGGTCGCGATCGCGCGCCGAAAGCCCACCCCCATCCACAACGTCAGCACCGGCACGATCGCGAAGCCGCCGCCGACGCCGAAGAAGCCGGTCAGCAGCCCGACCGCGAAGCCCGCGATCAGGACGCGGCCGAAGGCGACCTTCGGGCAGCCGCGATCCTCCTCGCCGCGGTCGCCGTCGGCACGGTGCCAGGTCGCGGCGGCGGCGACCAGCATCACCGGGACGAACGAGAGCACGAGCGCCCTCGGGCTCACCGCGGCGCTGGTGATCGTCCCCAGCAGCGCCCCGGCGGCCGCTGGACCGGCGAAGCCTCCGGCCAGGCGCCAGCAGACCTGGCCTCGCCAGGCCAGCGCGCCGCCGCCGACGCCGGCCGCCAGGGCGACCACGATCAGCGCCGTCGTCGAAGCGGGGCCGACGGGCTCGCCGAGCACGTAGACGAGCACCGGCAGCGCGAGGATCGCCCCGCCGCCGCCGACCGTGCCGACGATCAGCCCGATCAGCAGGCCGAAGGGCAGGGCCAGGAGCACCCCCTCGCCGCTCGTCAGGACCCGGCCGGCGTGGGCGGTTGCGAAGCTTCGATCGGGTTGCCGAGACGGCCCCACTCCGGCACGCCGCCGTCCACGACGTGGATGACCCGCCGGCCGCCGTAGCGCTGCACGAGGCTCGCGGCGGTTGCCGCGCGCTGACCGGAGGCGCACATGACCGCGATCGGCCTGGCCGGATCCAAGCCCGCGGGCAGCTCACCGATGTCGTGCCAGGGCTTGAAGACCGCGCCCGGGATGTGGCCGGCGTCCCACTCCTTCTCCTCGCGGACGTCGAGGATCTGCGTTTCGGCGTCCTCGTTCGCACGCGCGGCGAGCTCCTCGACGCCCAAGCGCTCGATGCGCTCGACCTCGCGGCCCTCCTGGCGCCAGCTCGTCATGCCTCCGTGCAGGAAGCCGCCGAGCTTCCTGATCCCGACGGCCACCGCGAGCGCACCGGCGCGGCGCCCGTCCTCGTCGTCGCGGCCGACGAAGACGATCTCCTGCTCACGGTCGGCCAGCCATGCCAGCTTGGAGCCGAAGCCGGCGCGCAACATCGGGTTCGACACCGCACCGGGGATGTGGGCTTCGTCGAACTGCTGATCGGTACGCACGTCGAACAGCAGCGCCTCGGCACGCTTCTGCTCGACCTGGCGCGGCGCGAGCGGGAGCAGCTCGACCCCGTCGGTCAGCAGCGGCCCGGTATTGAGCTCCACGATCGCGGCGAAGTTCGGCGGCTGGGGTCCGAGCTTGGCAAGCGCCTGCTCGACGAAGCGATCCTCGTCGGTGATCGACAGCGTCGGGTTGTGCTCACGCTCGAAGCCGATCGTCGACGAGGTCTTCATGTCCATCCCGGGCCCGCCGCACATCGACCCGCCGAGGTGGCCGGGCCAGACCTCGACGCAATCGGGCAGTCCGAGCAGCTTCCCGTGCAGGGAACGGAAGATGCCGCGCGCGCCCTCGGCCTTGTCGATCGCGAGGTCCGGCCGCGCGACGTCGTTGACGAACAGGGTGTCCCCGGTCAGCACGGCCCACGGCTCCCGGGACCGGCGCGTGTCGGCCAGCGCGAACGCCGTGTGCTCGGGGCGATGACCCGGCGTGTGCAGCGCACGGATGCGCAGCGCGCCGAGCTCGAGCTCGGCGCCGTCGTCGAAGGGCTCGTGGTCGTACTCTGCCGCGGCCTCGCGATGGATGTGGATCGTCGCCCCGGTCGCCGCGGCCAGGCGCCCGTGTCCGGAGACGTGGTCGGCGTGGTTGTGGGTCTCGAAGACGTGCTCGATGCTCACCCCCACGTACCGCGCCAGCTCGAGGTACTCGTCGATCTCGAAGCGTGGGTCGACGACCGCCGCCACGCCCGCCTCCTCGTCGCCGATCAGGTAGGAGGCACAGCCCAGGTCGTCGTGGGTCAGCTGACGGAAGATCATCCGGACCGACCGCCCGTGCGCTCACGCCCGAGCGCGACGTCGACCATCTCCTCGACCCGCGTCAGCTTCACCCGCGGGCGGCCGAAGGGCTCGCCGGCGGCCTGCTCGGCGGCGTCGATCAGCTCCCAGCCCGCATAGCGCACCAGGTCAGGCTGGCGCTCGGCCACGAGCGCCTCGATGGCGGCGGGATCGGTTTCCTCCGGCGCCGGCAGCCGCCCCTCGGCCAGGTCCTCGAGCAGGTTGGTGACCGTCTCCTGGGCGTCGCGCTTGTTGGTCCCGATCACGCCGCTCGGACCGCGCTTGATCCAGCCGACCACGAAGACGCCGCTGGCCGAATGCTGGTCGTGGGGATCGACCACACGGCCCTCCTCGTTGGGCACGGTGCCCTGCCATTCGTCGAAGGGAACGCCGTCGATCGGCACCCCGCGGTAGCCGATCGAGCGAAAGACGAGGCCGGCGTCCAGGATCTCGTGCTCACCGGTGGCCTGGGCTCGCATCGAGCCATCACCGCCGTGGTGGAGCTCGTTGCGCACCAGCTCGATCGACTGCGCGCGCCCGTCACCGTGGATCGCCACCGGAGAGCGCAGAAACCGCAGCTCCACGCGCTTGGGCCTGCCTCGCAGCGGCCTGCCGGCGAACTCCCGCAGGATCTCCACGTTGCGGCGCGCCGTCAGCTCGCCCTCGTGCTCGATCATGCGGGCGCTGTGCTGATCGACCTCGAGCTCGGCGGGGTCGACCACGACGTCGGCATCGGTCAGCTCGCCGAGCTCGCGCAGCTCGGGGTTGGTGAAGGCCGCCTGGGCGGGGCCGCGGCGGCCGAGGATCACCACCTCCTCGACGGCGCTCTGCGCCAGCGCCTCGATCGCGTAGTCGGCCGTGTCAGTGGCCTCCAGCTCGGCGCGCGGAAGCACGAGCATGCGCGCCACGTCCATCGCGACGTTGCCGTTGCCGACCACCACCGCGGTCGTGCAGGAGAGGTCGAACTCCAGCTCGCGGAAGTCTGGGTGGCCGTTGTACCAGGCGACGAGCTCGGTGGCGGCCCAGCTCCCGGGCAGCTCCTCGCCGGGGATACCGAGCTGGCGGTCGGTCTGGGCGCCGACCGCGTAGATCACGGCGTGGTAGTGGCGGGAGAGCTCGGCGTGCGCGATATCCTCGCCGATCCGGACGTTGCCGAAGAACCTGAAGGCGCCGTTTGCGGCGGTCTTCTCGTAGACGCGGATGACCGACTTGATCTTCGGGTGATCGGGGGCGACGCCGGCGCGAACGAGCCCGAAGGGCGTCGGCAGGCGGTCGAACATGTCGACCGACACGTCGAGCTCCTCGGCCTTGAGCAGGTGCCCGGCGGCGTAGAAGCCCGACGGGCCCGAGCCCACGACCGCGACGCGCAACGGCTGCTCGGGTGTGCCCGCGGGGGTGGCCATGGCATCGCGCCGGCGGCAGGATGCCGGGTCTTCGGCGGAGCACGAGTATAGGCACGGCCCGGCGCCGCCCAAGCGGCGCCCGCGGGTGTCCTCGGTCGCTCGCGTGCTGTCGCGCGCCACACTCCCTGCGTCCTACGCGGACTTGCTTGGGAGGCCCGGAGTCGGTGAGCCCTAGCTAGTGGTCCCTCCTGCAAGTACTGACCCGTTTGGCGGCGTCTGGACGCGCCTGGCTGCGCCCAGTCGCTCGCCAAAGCGCGCCAGTACTTCTCGGAGGAACCA
>JBPCPD010000092.1:0-8504 GCA_050999535.1 Thermoleophilaceae bacterium | reverse complement strand
GCCGGCACCCAGCTCGCGTTGCAGCTGAAGCCCCACGCGGCGCCCGCCCTGCGCGAGCTCGGCGCCTGGGGGCGCCTGCTCGCCGACTACGGCTCGACCGGCATAACGCTGGCCGAGCATCCGCTCGAGCTGATGCGCTCCGGCCTGCCCGACCGCGCTCTCTCGAGCGCCGATCTCGAGCGCGCCCGTCACGGATCACGGGTCGTCGTCGCCGGTCTCGTGCTCGCCCGTCAGCGCCCGGCGACGGCCAAGGGCGTCACATTCATGCTGCTCGAGGACGAGCACGGCACGATCAACCTGATCGTGCCGGTGCGGGTCTACGAACGCTGCCGCGCGGCGGTCCGTGGCGAGCCGCTGGTGATCGCCGACGGGCGCCTCGAGCGCCGTGAGGGCGTGACCAACGTGCTGGTGAGCGAGGTCCGTCGCCTGGACCGCGGCGATCTGCCGCGGGCGGAGGTCCGTCACATCGAGCCGCGGCGCACGTGGAGCACGGACTCGAGCGATTCGACATCCCTGCCGAATCGTTCCCGTACCGAGGCCGGCGAGGAGCTCACGGGCGCCTAGACGGCCGACCTCGCCGCGGCGCTGCCGGCGGCCAACAGCTTTGGGCGCGGGAGGGGCGGCTGAGCGCAGACGGGTGGCTCGCACGCGGCGGCCACTCGGCGTGAGCGGCGATCGCGCTCGCGACCACGACGTGACAATGGCGCCCCTTCCTCCAGCGATATCCATCCTGAGCGCGCCAGAGGCGACCAGTTTGGATTGCGCTCGCCCGACGGCGCCGCGCGCCACGTTGTGGGGGCTTCCGGCACCGGGGAGCCGGATGCTGAGCTCGAGTCTGGCGGATCCGCTGGCCGGAGGACTGGCGGAGTGATCGTCGTCGCCTGGCCGAACGTCAGCCGGCCGGCGGACGATCGCCGCCACTGCCCGGCTCGTCGCCGGTCCCGCCGCGCGTGCGCGCCAGCCAGTCACCGAGCTGTTGGCCCAGCTCGGACGCCGGCGTGCCCGCCTGCTGGACCGCGTCGCCGACCCTCGTGGCGTAGTGATCGCGGGCGGCGTCGGCCTCCTCGCGCGCGCCCGCCTCGTCGCCGCGGCGGATGTAGTCGCCGCCGACCACACGGTCGTACTCGCCCTCGCGCACCCAGTCGAGCAGCATGCGGGTCCGCCGGACCGGGAGGGGGTGGGTGACGTTGAGATCCTGCAGCATCCGCGTGAGCCTGTCCGAGCCGCTGCCGCGCTGCTCGTACTCCATGCCCTGGGCGATGAAGGCGTCGAGGTTGAGCTCCTCGGCGGCCTCGCCGGCGGCGATCACCATCAGCGCGTGACACACGGCCTGCGGGTCGCGTGTGACGATCGCCGCGGCGCGGTCGCACGACAGCTCGGCCGCACGGAACCACTCCAGCAGCGCCATGCGGATCGCCATCAGCGGCAGGCCCGCCAGCAGCGGCAGCCGCGCGCCGTTTCCGATCCGCAGCAGGATCAGCAGCGCCGTCCGGTAGAGGACGTGGTCGGAGTGCACGTGCGCGGCCTCGTGGGCGAGCACGACGCGGCGGCCGTCGTCGTCGAGGATGCGCACCAGCGCGGAGTTGAGCACGACGATCGGCTTGCCGCTGCCCATCGTGTAGGCGTTCGCGAGCGGGTACTGCGTCAGGTAGAGGTCGGGCACGGCCTCGATGTCGAGGACGTTGAAGACCTCGCGGTGGAGCACCCACACGCGCGGTAGCTGCTCCTGTCCGAGCTTGACCGAGGCGCCGAGCGACGCCGCGCGCAGCGCCCGCTCGTAGCCGAGCGAGATCAGCTTGCGCACGACCTGATCGAGGTAGGGAACCTTCCCGAGCGCGGCGGTGGCGGCGCGGTCGGCGGGGTGCTGGTAGGCACGTGGGGAGATCCCGTCGAGGCGCCACGCCTGCTCGGGCAAGCTCACCGGGCCACCTTAGCCGGAACCGGCGAGCGCGTGCGGTGGCTTCGGGCTCAGCGGAGCCTTCGTGTGACCATCACCGTACCGCCGAGCCGCCCAACTTGTCATGATGGAGGCACCACGAGCCAGAAAGCGAGGGCGATGGTGGCCCAGGCACAGGGCTGGGAATCCCCCGCAGGAACAGTCCTGCTGGTCTCCGATGACGAGCGCGAGCGCGTCGTCGCGTTGCTGCGCCAGCACTGGCTCGCCGGGCGAATCTCGCTCGAGCAGCTCGAAGGGCGGATGACCGAGGCCTGGGCCGCGGCCGATGACCGGGCGCTGTTCGGCTCGCTGCGTGGCCTGCCGGTCATGGTCGGCGCGCCGGTCCCGCCGCCGCACGCGCCGCCGCGCGCAGGCAACGCCACCGCGGCGCTGGTGTGCGGCATCGTCGGGCTGACCCTGCTCCTGATCTCGTTCGGGATGCTGTCGTTCATCAGCCTTCCGCTCTCCGCCACGGCGTGGGGGCTCGGGCGCAGCTCGCGGCGCGCTGCACAGGCTGCCGGGCTCCACGACGGCGGCGCCACTGCCGGCGAGGCTTTGGGCATCATCGGCACGGTGCTCGGGATGCTTGTGATCGGCGGTTGCGCGGCGCTCGTCGTCAGCTTCTAGGACGCGTCCCCGGCTGCCCGAGGTCGGCGCACCCGCGTAACGCCGGCGCGCAACTTCTCTCCCAGGGAGCGGTTCTTGGCAGGGGGCGATGAACCTACTGGCCATCGTCCTGCGAAGTAAAGCCAACCGGCGGCGGCCCACGTGCCGCCCAAACGATCAGGGGAGAGGATTCCTTTGAAACGCATTCTCAGCAGCACCCGGCCTTCGGCGGCACTGGTGATCTCGTGCATCGCGCTGTTCGCCTCGCTCGGTGGCGTCTCGTACGCCGTCGCGACGGGCTCGATCGACAGCCGCGAGATCAAGGACGACTCGGTACGCGGCAAGGACATCCGCAACAACACCGTGACCGCGAAGGAGCTGCGTCGTCGTTCGCTGGACGGCACCGACATCAAGATCGAGCGCGTCGGCGGTGACGCGGTCAAGGAGCAGGTGCTCGAGACCGAGAAGCTCGCTCGCGTCCCGCGTGCGCTGAACTCCGACACGCTGGCAAGCCAGGGCCCGGAGAAGTACTCCACCCGCTGGGCGCTTGTCAACGCGGCCGGCCAGATCGAGCGCCAGACGGGTGGCTTCTCGACGGTCGACTGCTTCTCGACCAACGCGAACTGCTACATCAACGCCAACGAGGACGTGACCAACAACGGCGTGCACGCGGCGATCGCCTCGACCAACACCGGCGGCGGTCAGCTATTCGGCGAGATCGGCGCCGCTCCGTGCGGCCAGGCGTTCGTCAACTGTGCCCCTGCCGGCACCGAGAACGCCAACGTGATCGTCATCGCGCCACGCGACAGCGCTGGCAATCCTTCGCCCTCGCGGTTCTACGTCTACGCCACGGGCTCGGAGGCGACTCCGTAAGCACCGCGACGTTCGCAGTACCGCAGCACCGCAGCATCCAGGAGGGGCGCCCGTTCGCGGGCGCCCCTTCTGCTTCATTCGCGCAGCGGCTATGACTAACCGATGGCCGGGCGCATCCTGATCGGCACCTCGAGCTGGGCCGACCCCGGCTTCGTGCGTGACTGGTACCCGCAGGGCATGCCCGCCCGCGAGCGCCTGCCGTGGTACGCGCAGCGCTTCGAGGCCGTCGAGTGCAACTCGAGCTTCTACGCGGTCCCCGAGCGCTCGACCGTGCAGCGCTGGGTCGAGGTCACCCCCGACTCGTTCACCTTTGACGTCAAGCTCCACCGCCTGCTCTCGCGCCACTCGGCGGGCCTGGACTCGCTGCCCCCGGCGTTGCGCGACGGCGCCCGCACGACCGCCCGCGGGCGCGTCGAGCTGACGGGCGAGCTCGAGGCCGCCCTGACGCGCGAGCTGCTCGAGGCGATCGAGCCACTCGAGGCGGCCGGCAAGCTCGGCTCGCTGCTGCTCCAGCTCACGCCCGCGTTCTCACCGTCGCGCAACGAGCTCTCGGAGCTCGAGCCGCTGGTCGCCGCGGTCGCCCCGCGCCGGCTCGCGATCGAGCTGCGCAACCGGCGCTGGGTGCAGGACGAGCGCGTGCAGGACACGCTCGAGTGGTTCTCCGAGCGGGAGGTCAGCTTCGTCTGCGTCGACGCGCCCCCCGGCGACGCGACGCCGATCATGCCGGCGCTCGACGCGGTCACCCGCGACGATCTCGCCTACCTGCGCATCCACGGCCGCGATACCCAGGGCTATCTCGAGGGGCGCTCGGTGGCCGAGCGCTTCGGCTGGATCTACGCCGACGCAGAGCTGGAGCAGATCGCCACCCGCGTCGGCGGCCTCGCGCAGGACGCGCGCGAGGTCCACGTGTTCTTCAACAACAACCGCGACGACGACGCCCCGACGGCGGCGCGGCGCTTGCGCTCGCTGCTCGGCCAGGACCCCGGGCCACCGCCCGACGACGGACAGCTGCGGCTGGCCTGACTCCGCGCCGCAGCGATCCCTTCAGACGCGCTCGATCTCGAACCAGACGCGCTGGTGGCCCGGCTCGTCGGCCACGCCCCAGTCGTCGCTGAGGCGGTCGATCAGGACCAGGCCCCAGCCCGAGTCGCCGTCCTCGCGCGGGCGTGCGGCAAACGCGCCGCCGGCGTTTGCGACCTCGACGTGGACGCGCCGGGGTCCGACCATCACGGTCAACTCGCCCGCCGGCGCGCCGGCGTGGTGGACCGCGTTGGTCACCAGCTCGGTGACCAGCAGACGCACGCTGTCCAGCACGGGCCCCTCCAGGTCCGCCTCGAGGGCGGTGAGCTCACGCCGCGCCCGTCCGGCCGCGCTCGGCCCTCCGCCCAGCTGGCGGCGAAAGCTCTCGGGCCCGCGCCAGCCGGTCTGCCGCTCGGCCAGTCCCTGGCTCACCGAGTACCCATCCGCGATGCGTCAGAGTCCATTATTCCTGCATACCCGATTTCGGGCCACCCCAACATCGGGGCACCCCGTGCAAGAGGATGTGCGCGATCCGGCGCGCCCGGCCGGGGCTCCTGCAAGGATGCGCGATCGATGCTGGACGCCGAGCTCAATCCCCCGGGAGTGGTCCGCATCAAGGCGGACAATCCCTCCCCGCTCACGCTCGCGGGCACCAACAGCTACCTGATCGACGGCTGGGTGATCGATCCCGGTCCCGCCGAGCACGCCCACCTCGACGCCCTGCTGGAGGTCGCGGGCGGGCGCCTCCAGGGCATCGTGGTGACCCACTCCCACGCCGACCACGCCGAGGCGGCCCAGCCGCTGGCCGATCGCGCCGGGGGCGTGCCCGTGATCCTGCCCGCCGACGGGGACCGGGTCGGACCGCTGCGCGCGCTCGCGACGCCGGGCCACGCGGACGATCACGTCTGCCTGCTCGCCGGGAAGGTGTGCTTCACGGGGGACACCGTGCTCGGCCACGGCAGCGCCTTCATCGCGCCGGGCGAGGGCTCGCTCGCGGCCTACCTCGACTCCCTGCGCCGTCTGCGAGCGCTCGCGCTCGACGTCATCTGTCCCGGCCACGGCCCCTACGTCTGGGATCCCTCCGCCAAGCTCGACGAGTACCTCGAGCATCGCCTCGAGCGCGAGCGCATGCTGCTCGAGGCGCTCGACGACGGCGTGCGCGGCGAGGACGATCTGCTCGACCGCGCGTGGGCCGACGTCTCCGAGGCGCTGCGCCCCGCTGCAGCGCTGACGCTGCGCGCGCACCTCGAGAAGCTCGACGAGGAGGGGCGGCTGCCCTCCGGTCTCGGCCGGGAGCTGGTGCGATGAGACGTGCGCCGGCGCTCGCGGCGGCAGCGGTGACGCTCGGCTGCCTGCTCGCTCCAGCCGGCGCAGCCGCCGCGCCCTCGTTCGCGCTGCAGGCGCCCACCGTGCAGAGCCCCGACGCGGGCTATGGCGTCGTCTTCGAGGCACGCTGCGCGCCGCGCTGCTCGCTGCGCTTCTCAGGGCATCTCGAGCGTCGCGGGCAGCGCGTCGAGGGCGTCGCGGGCTTCGCCTCCTTTGGCTCTCCGGGCAGCCGCGCGGGCTTCGACTTCTGGTACCGGTGGAGCTCGAGCGACCGTGCCCGCCTCACGCGCGCCCTGCGCGACGGCCCCGTCACGATGGTGCTCGACGGGATCGCCCGCGATCGCACCGGCAGCGCGCGGCGGCGGCTGCGCATCCGCCTCCGGCCCCCGGCACCCGCTTCGGCGCGCACGCGGAGCTTCAGCGGCCGGCCGTTCGAGCTGCCCACCCCGGCGGGCTTTCGGTTCGTCGATCCGGACCGAGTCACGGGCCTCAAGCGCGAGGGCGACAACGCCGTGCTCGTACCGCGCAACGCCCGGCTGCCGCGGACCGCGGGCTACGTCGAGTGGGACTTCACCAACGCCCCCGGCATCGCGCGCCGCTCGCCGCGCGCGCTGCGCCGGATCGCGGCGCGGCGCGTGCGCCGGCGCTTCCCCTCGTTCGAGCGCGTGGCGATCGCGGGCCGGCGCGTCGACGGGGGCCGCGCCTTCCGATTCCGCATCCCCGATCGCTCGGGCGCGCGCTACATCGTCAGCGTCGTCTTCTACGGCGACTCCTACCACGAGGTCGACTGCCTCGTACCCGCGCGCCCGGCCACGGCCGGGAGGGCGCTCGAGCGGGCCTGCCGCGCCGTGCTCGACGGCGCCAGCCTGCGCTTCTGAACGCGGGCCATCCACCGGTCGCGGTCCGTTCGTACACTGGAGAGCCGTGATCTCGACGAACCAGTTCAAGAACGGCTCCCACATCGAGGTCGAGGGCGTCGTCTTCAAGGTCGTCTCCTTCCAGCACGTAAAGCCCGGCAAGGGCGCCGCCTTCGTGCGCACCAAGCTCAAGCGCACGACCGACGGCGCGGCCATCGACCGCACATTCCGCGCGGGCGAGAAGTTCCGCCCGGTTCACACCGAGACGCGCCGCATGCAGTACCTCTACTCCGACACAACCGACGCGCACTTCATGGACTCTCAGAGCTACGAGCAGCTCACGATGGCTCACGAGCAGGTCGCCGATGCGCTGCAGTGGGTCGCCGAGAGCGCTGAGGTCGAGGTGCTGTTCGTCGACGAACGCGCCGGCGACATCCAGGTGCCGAGCACGGTCGAGCTCGAGGTCACCGAAACCGAGCCCGGGCTGCGCGGGGACACCGTCTCCGGCGGCGGCGACAAGCCCGCGACGCTCGCCTCGGGCGCCAGCGTGCGCGTGCCGCTGTTCGTCGACGTCGGCGACCGCGTCAAGGTCGACACGCGCACGAGCTCCTACCTCTCGCGCGCCTAGGCAGTGGTCTGAGCGTGCGCCGCACCGAGCAGCGCCGCGCCGCCGTAGTCGCCCTCTACCAGGCCGAGGTCACCGATCGCCCGCTCGAGGCGCTCGTCGAGCCGACCGCGCGCGGCTTCACGCGCGAGCTGGTGCAGGGCACCCACCAGGCGCGCCCGGAGATCGACGCCCTGATCGAGCGCTTCTCCGAGGGGTGGCCGCTGAACCGGATCGCGCCGCTGGAGCGGAGCATCCTGCGCGTGGCCCTGCACGAGCTGCTGCACCGCCCCGACGTGCCCGCCGAGGTCGCGATCGACGGGGCCGTCGAGGCCGCCAAGGAGCTGTGCGGCACCGACGCGCCGGGCTTCGTCAACGGGGTTCTGGGAGCCGTGCACCGCGAGCGGGTGGGCGCGGCGTGAGCGCGGGCCTCGATGCGCTCGTCGACGAGCTCGACCGCGCCGCCGCCGCGCTGCGCGACGGCGAGCTCGACGCCGAGCAGGCCGCCGCGCTGGTCGAGCGCTGCGCCGAGCTCGCGGGCAGGGTCGGCGCCGAGCTCGACCGCGCCGGGCGCGAGGCCGAGCGTGCTGCGCCCGGCCAGGAGCAGCTGCTGTGAGCGCACAGGCCTCGCCGGACCGGACCGGCGCACCCGAGGGCGCCCCGGGGCCCTACCCCGTCGAGCTCCAGCGGCGGGTCGAGGAGCACCTGGCGCAACTGCGCTTCGGCGTCGCCGCGGGCGCCGGCAGGCTCGAGCAGGCGATGCGCTACTCGCTGTTCGCGGGTGGCAAGCGCATCCGCCCCGTACTCGCGCTCGCCACCGCGGAGGCGCTCGGCCACGAGCCCGGCGACGTGCTCCCGTTCGCCGCGGCGATCGAGATGATCCACACGTACTCGCTGATCCACGACGACCTACCCGCTATGGACGACGATGTGCTGCGTCGCGGCAAGCCGACCTGCCACGTCGCCTTCGGCGAGGACATCGCGATCCTCGCCGGCGACGGGCTCTTCGCCGAGGCGCTGCAGCTCGCGCTGACCGGGCAGCCGGGCCGCCCCGACGCGCTGCTGGCAGCAGCGGGCGAGCTGACGGCGGCAAGCTGCGTCGACGGGATGGTCGGCGGGCAGTTCCTCGACGTCACCGGCGCCCACGAGCAGGTCGCGACCCCGGCCGACGGCGTGGCCCTGCTGCGTCGCCTGCACGGGCTCAAGACGGGGCGCCTGATCGAGGCGTCGGTCGGCTGCGCGATCCACCTCTGCGGAGCGAGTGGACCTGCCACAATCGGTC
>JBPCPD010000072.1:0-7160 GCA_050999535.1 Thermoleophilaceae bacterium | reverse complement strand
GATCGCCGTCGGCGACGGGCCGGCCAGCGACACCGAGGGCCATGCCGTCCTGACGTTGTGCGCGAGCCTCCACGGCGAGTGGATCCGTATCCACCCGTTCGCCAACGGCAACGGGCGCACCGCCCGGCTGTGGGCCAACTGGGCCGCCTTGCGCTTCGGGCTGCCGCCGTTCGTGACGATCAGGCCGCGTCCGCCCGGGGACCCTTACGGCGCTGCGGCGATCCGCTCGATGCAAGGGGACCACGCGATGACGGCGGTCGTCTTCAACCAGATGCTCCGGGACCGGCTGGCGGCGAGCAGCCCCTGACGCCTTCGTTGCGCCATGCAGCTGGATGCGCACGGTGGCGAACCTACCGAGCGAGCGGTGGCGGGGCTATCATCCGCGCGTGCCCAAGGCGCTGATCACCGGCATCACGGGTCAGGACGGCTCGTTCCTCGCCGAGCAGCTGCTCGGGCGCGGCTACGAGGTCCACGGGCTGGTGCGCCGCTCGTCGTCGTTCAACACCGAGCGGATCGACCACCTCTACCGCGATCCCCATGAGGAGGAGGTCAGGCTCTTCCTTCACCATGCCGATCTGTCGGAGTCCTCGCGGCTGGTGCGGCTGATCTACGAGATCCAGCCCGACGAGGTCTACCACCTCGGCGCCCAGTCGCACGTGCGCGTCTCCTTCGACGTGCCCGAGTACACGAGTGACATCACCGGGATGGGCACCGTGCGACTGCTCGAGGCGATCCGCGACGCGCAGGTGCAGCCGCGCTTCTACCAGGCCTCCTCGAGCGAGATGTTCGGCGCCTCGCCGCCGCCGCAGGCCGAGGACACGCCGTTTCACCCGCGCAGCCCGTATGCCGTGGCGAAGGTCGCCGCGTTCTGGATCACGGTCAACTATCGCGAGGCGTATGGCCTGCACGCATCGAACGGGATCCTGTTCAACCACGAGTCCGAGCGCCGCGGCGAGACCTTTGTCACGCGCAAGATCACGCGTGCGCTGGCGGCGATCCACCTCGGGCGCCAGGACAAGCTCTACCTCGGCAACCTCGACGCCAAGCGCGACTGGGGCTATGCGCCCGACTTCACCGAGGCGATGTGGCTGATGCTCCAGCAGGATCAGCCCGACGACTACGTGATCGCCACCGGCGAGATGCACTCGGTGCGCGAGTTCCTCGATCAGGCGTGCGCTCACCTGGGCATGGACTGGCACGGCGTCGTCGAGATCGATCCGCAGTACTTCCGCCCCGCCGAGGTCGACGCTTTGCAGGGCGATGCGTCGAAGGCGCGCTCGGTGCTCGGCTGGGAGCCCAAGGTGACCTTCGCAGAGCTGGTGCGGATCATGGTCGACGCCGACGTCAAGGCGCTCGAGGATCGGCTTGCCGGGCGCGGCGTGAGGACGGGCGGCCGTGACTGAGGAGCCCGACCCCCGCTTCTGGGCCGGCAAGCCGGTCGTGGTCACCGGCGGCGCGGGCTTTCTCGGCAGCGCCGTGGTGCGCGACGCGCGCGGGCTCGGCGCCGAGATCGGGGTCATCCGGTCGGCCGACCACGACCTGCGCGAGCCCGCTGCGACCCGTGCCGCCGTCGACGGGGCGGCGGTCGTGATCCACCTCGCCGCCAACGTCGGCGGGATCGGGTTCAACCGCCGCAACCCGGGCCCGCTCGCCCACGACAACATGGCGATGACGAGCAACGTCTTCGAGCAGAGCCGGCTCGCCGGGGTCCAGAAGCTCGTCTCGGCCTGCACCGTCTGCGCCTACCCGAAGTTCGTCGCGGCGCCGTTCTCCGAGGACGCCCTCTGGGACGGCTACCCCGAGGAGTCCAACGCGCCGTACGGGCTCGCGAAGAAGATGATGCTCGTGCTCTCCGACGCCTACCGGCGCCAGTACGGCTTCGACTCCTGCGCGCCGATCGTCGCCAACCTGTACGGGCCTGGGGACAACTTCGACCTCGAGGACTCGCACGTGATCGCGGCGATGATCCGCAAGTACGTCGAGGCCCACGACCGCGGCGAGCAGACGGTGACGCTGTGGGGGACCGGCAGCCCGTCGCGTGAGTTCCTCTACGTCGACGACGCCTCGCGCGCGCTGCTGCTCGCCGCCGAGCGCCTGCAGGTCTCCGATCCGGTCAACGTCGGCGTCGGCGTCGAGACGCGGATCCGCGACCTCGCGCAGGCGATCTCGCGGCTCGTCGGCTTCGAGGGCGAGACGGTGTGGGACGCCTCGCGTCCCGACGGCCAGCCCAAGCGCTTCCTCGACGTGCGCCGCGCGCGCGAGCTGTTCGGCTTCGAGGCCCGGGTTTCGCTCGAGCAGGGCCTGGAGCGCACGATCGCCTCGTTTCGCTCCCAGGCCACGGACCCCGCCGCGGTCTGACCTTGTCCGCTTCTCGCGCGCTGATCACCGGCATAGCGGGCCAGGACGGCTCCTACCTCGCCGAGCTGCTGCTCGACAAGGGCTACGAGGTGTCGGGAATCGTGCGCGGGTCGCCGGCCGGGGCCTACCCGAACCTCGCCGCCGTGCGCGATCACGTGCACCTGCTCCAGGGGGACCTGCTCGACCAGATGACGCTGCTCGACGCGATCACCCAGGCCCAGCCCGACGAGCTCTACAACCTCGCGGCGACCTCGTTCGTGCCCGCCTCCTGGCGTCAGCCGGTGATGACCGCCCAGTTCACCGCGGTCGGCGTCACGTCGATGCTCGAGGCGGTGCGCATCACCAAGCCCGGGCTGCGCGTCTACCAGGCCTCGACCTCGGAGATCTTCGGCGCCACGACCGAGTCCCCGCAGAGCGAGAGCACGCCCTTCTTTGCCCGCAACCCCTACGCGGTCGCCAAGCTCTACGGCCACCTGATGGTCGCCGCCTACCGCGAGCGCTATGGCATGCACGCGAGCTCGGGGATCCTCTACAACCACGAATCGCCGCGGCGGGCGCCCGAGTTCGTCACACGCAAGGTCACCCGCGCGGCGGCGGCGATCAGCCGCGGCCAGCAGCGCGAGCTGCGCCTTGGCAACCTCGACGCGACGCGCGACTGGAGCTTCGCCGGCGACGTCGCGCAGGCGATATGGCTGATGGTCCAGCAGGAGCGGGGCGGCGACTACGTCGTCGGCAGCGGCGTCAGCCGGACGGTGCGCGAGCTCGTCGAGGCGGCGTTCGCCGTCGTCGGCCTCGAGGTGGACGAGCACGTCGTGGTCGACCCGGAGTTCGTACGCCCACCCGATCCGGTGCCGCTGGTCGGCGATCCGTCGAAGGCGCGCGCGGTGCTGGGCTGGGAGCCGCGAACCGGGTTCGAGGAGATGATCGAGGCGATGGTCGAAGCCGACCTGCGCGAGCTCGGCGGGGGTGCGTAGCGCGGGCGCTCGGCGGGGCTCGACGGGGACGTGATCGTCAGGGCTCGGCGGGCGCGGATGGTCTCGCCGCGGCGGGCCTGGTCGCGTCCGAGTTATGCCGCCTCAAAGGCGCCGAAGATCCCGTCCAGGAGCTCGGTCACGCTGCGCGAGTTGTAGCGCTGGGCGCGCAAGAGGTGGGTGAGCGCGACGGCGTGAAAGCCTCCGCGTCGGGTGCGTTGAGCCGCGACGTGCGCAGCTGGTCGAAGCCGAGTCCGGGCGCCGCCCACAGGCCGCTCGGGCCGCCCCCGCTGCGCTCGCTCCTCCGGGCTCACCCAGAGACCGCGACCCACTACCTACGGTGCACCCCCACCCAATGGTCCCCTTGATGGGCGGCCTCCGAGCCTTACTCCAGATCCTCCAAAGGACGATTCGCGATCTGAGGCCGCATGGAATGCTCAATGCTCTCATCGGCGTTGCCCCGCGCCCAGAAGCGCGCCATCGCCTTGCGAAGCGCGATACGCGATTCCAAGTGCAAGCCAAGGCGTCTGTAGTCGCGAAGGTTGTTCTTCAGCATGGACGCCGGCCGATCCAGCAGCGCGACCGTTGAACCCCGGGATGCCGCCACCGAGGTCGCTTCGGCGCAGCGGGAAATGCACTTCGTCACCCGCTCCCAGCACGAAGCGCGGGTGTTCGGGCATCAAGGCGATCGGGACGTTGAACAGCAGATTCTGACGTAGATCGTCCTTAAGTGCAGGCTCCCAGTAAGAGCCGTGGTTGTCGTGCTCGGACATGCGAAAGGAATCCGCACATGGCGAAGCCTTGAAAGCTAGGAGAGGAGCCGGAAGGCTCTGCTACTCGGCGTAGATGTGCTCACGCAGGGCGCCTACTTCCGCTTCGCGGAAGCGCACCTCTCCGCTGGGCATCTTCACTCCCGTCAGCCAACCACGCTTAATCCAACCACCCAGCGTGTTCGGATGGACGCCGAGCTGCTCCGCGGCCTCGCCGCGACGCAAAATCTTCGGTCTGCTTGGCACTGCGACTGCCATGGAACCCTCCTTCGCAGATGTCTTCGACCAGAGACTACGCCTCCCTAGAGCCAATGTCCAGTATGTGCTTGAGGTATGGAAGCGATGCTTTGTAGACTTTGTAGCCCCCCGCGCGCGAGTGTGGGACGCCTCACGCCCCGACGGGCAGCCCAGGCGCTTCCTCGACGTGCGCCGCGCGCGCGAGCTGTTCGGCTTCGAGGCCCAGGTTTCGCTCGAGCAGGGCCTGGAGCGCACGATCGCCTCGTTTCGCTCGCAGGCGGCGGACCCGGCCGCGATCTGACCTTGTCCGCTCGGCGCGCGCTGATCACCGGCATCGCGGGCCAGGACGGCTCGTACCTCGCCGAGCTGCTGCTCGACAAGGGCTACGAGGTGTTCGGGATCGTGCGCGGGTCACCGGCCGGGGCCTACCCGAACCTTGCCGCCGTGCGCGAGCACGTGCACCTGCTCCAGGGGGACCTGCTCGATCAGATGACGCTGCTCGACGCGATCACCCAGTCGAAGCCCGACGAGCTCTACAACCGCGTCGATGTCGCCGGCCTCGACGTCGATGAGCACTTCGTCGTCGACCCGGAGTTCGTGCGCCCGCCCCGATCCGGTGCCGTTGGTCGGCGATCGCTCCGGCGCGCGAGCAGCTGGGCTGGGAGCCGCGCACCGGCTTCGAGGCGATGATCGAGGCGATGGTCGAGGCCGACCTGCGCGCGCGCGGGGAGTGATGGGTAACGCGGGGGCCGGCGCTCGACGCTGACGCGATCGTCGGGGCTCGGCGGGCGGGACGGTCTCGCCGCGGCGGGCCTGCTCGCCCCAACCACTCCCCCAGCCGCCTCGCCTGGCGGATGTAGCAGCGGATGCCGCCGCACCCGCATTGCGTCACGCGTCGGCGAGCTCGAGGTAGACCGGCTCGTCGTCGGCCGCCGCGCTTCACCGGCGATCTATCGCTTGTGGCGGGTTGTTCGCAGCCGGATCGTGCTCAGCGAGGATCTTCAACGCCTCGCCGTGCTCTGAGACCACGCGCCGCCCGACAGTGCGGATCCGCTCGCGGACCTGCTCGGTCGGCATGATCCGCAGCTCGCCACCCTCCAGCTCTTCGACCAGCACCGAGGTGCCCGGGGCGTATCCACGCGTCTCGAGCTCGCGTGGGATCGACACTACGTTGCTGTTGCCGACGCGACGAACCTTGACGACCTTCATTCGGCCAGTATATACGCGGATACCCTGGTAGCTCATTCCGTTGTTGCCCGGTTCGGCGCGGCGACCGAGTCGCCCCAGACCGAGAGCACACCGTTCTTCGCCCACAACTCCTATGCGGTCGCCAAGCTCTACGGGCACCTGATGGTCTGCGCCTACCGCGAGCGCTATGGCATGCACGCCAGCTCGGGGATCCTCTACAACCACGAATCGCCGCGGCGGGCGCCCGAGTTCTCACGCGCAAGGTCACCCGCGCCGCGGCGGCGATCAGCCGCGGCCGCCAGTCCGAGCTGCGCCTTGGCAACCTCGACGCGACGCGCGACTGGAGCTTCGCCGGCGACGTCGCGCAGGCGATGTGGCTGATGGTCCAGCAGCCGGAGGGCGGCGACTACGTCGTCTGCAGCGGCGTCAGCCGCACCGTGCGCGAGCTGGTCGAGGCGGCGTTCGCGGTCGTCGGCCTCGACGTCGACGAGCACGTCGTCGTCGACCCGGAGTTCGTGCGCCCGCCCGACCCGGTGCCGCTGGTCGGCGACCCGTCCAAGGCGCGCGCGGTGCTCGGCTGGGCGCCGCGCACGGGGTTCGAGGAGATGATCGAGGCGATGGTCGAGGCGGATCTGCGGGGGCTCGGCGGGGCGTAGCGCGGGCGCCGGCGCTCGACGATGGGGTGCTCGTCAGAGCTCGACGAGCGGGACGGTCTCGCCGCGGCGGCCCTGCTCGCGTCCCAGTTGTGCCGCCTCAAAGGCGCCGGGGATCCCGTCCAGGAGCTGGGTCGCGGTGCGCGAGTCGTAGCGCTGGGCGCGCAAGAGCTGGGTGAGCAGCGACCGCGCGAAGGCCTCCGCATCGGTGCGTTGCCCCTCGGCCAGGCGATCGAGCTGGGCGCCATCGTCGTCTTCGATGTCGAGCGTCAGCCGGCGGCTCATCCCGCACAAGACTAGAGCGCAACCGCGTTCGCAGCCAGTCGAAGCCGAGCCCGCCCCAGATCTGGCAGCGTTGAAGAGCAGCGAGCGGCCAGCGTCCGTCCTTGCTGCGGGCTGTCGCGATCACCACCTCAGGCGCGAAGGTGCTCAGCGAGGCGGCGTGGGGTCCACACGGGTGGAAGGGCAAGGCCGGCCTCGAGTAAGTCGCGGTCGCCGCTGACGAGCGCATCGACGCCTGCGTGAACTGCGAGCGCGACCAGATAGTCGTCGTCGCGATCACGCGTGACGGCGGGGCGGTCCAACGGGTCGTCGATGGTCTCCGCGTGGCGCTCGACGCGTTCGACGAACTCTCGTTTGGTGAGCTCGTCTACGTACCGGTTGAACCTGGGCCTCCCCAGGACGCGTTTGAGCTCTGCGAGCAGCAGCGGGCTTACGACGACACCGACCCGGTCTTCGGCGAACGCGCGCAGGACGAGGTCCGGTGCGCTGCCGCGCTGACCGATGAGTGCGGAGATGAAGGCTCCTGGGTCGACTACGACCCGGGTCACCCCGCGCCGCGCTCACGGCGCGCCGCGTGCAGCTCTTCGTAGGCCAGGCGCCCACCGTCGGCCTCAGATAGGGCGGCCTTGGCCTGCGCGACGTCGAGCAGCCGCTCGAGCAGGTAGGCGTTCAGCGCACGCTCGACGACCGAGGCGTTGCTC
>JBPCPD010000067.1:0-7550 GCA_050999535.1 Thermoleophilaceae bacterium | reverse complement strand
CAGCAACGCGATCATGCGCCGCTGGCGGCGGATGTCCTGGAGGTAGCGCTCGCAGTCCGGACAGGCGCGCAGATGGTGGCGCAGGCGTCCCCGTCGCAGCGCGCCGCGCCTCGCACTGGCGAGCTCGACCCGGATCTCCTCGCAGGGCGCCGCTCGGGCCTCGCGACGCTCGACCAGCCCGGACCGGGCGCGGAACACGAGTCCCTTCACCTTCGCGGCGTCGGTGTCGAGCACAGCGCCGACCTCGCCCTGGCTGAGGTCGCCGAGCTCGGTGAGCACCAGCGCCGCGCGCTGGTCGGCCGGCAGGTCCCGCAGGTCGGCCAGCAGCTCGCGCAGATCCGCGCGGCGCTCGACCTCGTCATCGAGACCGGCCGTCGAGGGCTCGAGCGCGTCGTCGGGCCGCTCGCGCCGCGCGCGCAGCGTCGACAGGCAGCGGTTGCGGGCCACGGTGTAGAGCCACGGCCGCAGGTCCAGGCGCGCGGAGTCACGCACGAGCTCGTTGTGCAGTGCCGCAAAGGCGTGCTGCACGGCGTCCTCGGCCTCCTCTCGCGTTCCGAGCATGTGGCGGCAGAACGACAGGACCCCGGCGGCGTGGCGTTCGTAGAGCACCTCGAACGCCACCTCGTCGCCGGCTGAGGCGCGCCCGGTGAGGGAGTCGTCAGAGCGCAACGCCAGCAGCCTGCGTGGCGCGCGCACCGCGAGGCGGGCCTGCGCGGCAGTCGTGGTCGGGACCATGGCCTCACATTGTCACTAACGCGTGGCAGCCGTCGAGGTTCGGCGGTTACCGGCGAACCTTCAAGCCGCTGACGCGTTACCTGGGGAAAGCGACGACGAAAGGACTCATCGATGAAGCGACTTCTGATCACGTGCGCAGCGCTGACGCTGCTTGCCGTCCCCACGACCGCGCAGGCCCAGCCGAGCGACACCGATCGCACCAACGCCGCCCAGGAGTGTCGAACAGAGCGCGGCGACAGCGCGGCGGCCCGCGAGGCCTTCGCCGTGCGCTACGGCACCAACGCCAACAAGCGCAACGCGTTCGGCAAGTGCGTCTCGCAGCGTTCGCGCTCCGAGGAGCGCCAGCGCGAGGAGACTGCCGACAACGCGGCCAAGCAGTGCAAGACCGAGCGCACCGAGCTCGGCCCCGAGGCGTTTGCCGCCAAGTACTCCACCAACGCCAAACAGCGCAACGCCTTCGGCAAGTGCGTCTCGCAGGGGGCGCGCTCCTAGCGCCGAACCCGCCGCGGCGGCGTCCGACGACGAGGGCCTCACGGACGGGGGCCCTCGTCGTTCCGGGCGATCCCCGAAGATGTCGCGGTGCCGAGCACCGTCCTCGTCCGCGCGCCTCTGCGCATCGCCCTCGGTGGCGGGGGCACCGACCTGCCCTCGCGCTACCGCGCGCACGGCGGCTTCGTCATCTCCGCGGCGATCGACCGCCACGTGCGCATGCGCCTCGCCCCCGCCACCGGAGGACGCTTCGTGCTCTCGCACCTCGAGGAGGAGGACGTCGAGCTCCCCGACCGGATCCGCCACCCGATCCTGCGGGCCGCGATCGCGCGCCACGGCGACGGACGTCCGCTGAAGCTGGCCTCCGAGGGCGATGTCGCGCCCGGGACGGGCCTCGGGTCGTCGGGCGCCTACGCGGTGTGCGCGGTGCAGGGCATCAGCACGATCGCGGGAAAACGGCTCACCGCGGACGAGCTGGCCGAGGCCGCCTGCAGGATCGAGCTCGACGACATGGGCCGCACGGTGGGCAAGCAGGACCAGTACGCCGCCGCGCACGGAGGGATCAACGCCCTGACCTTCGCGCGCGACGGCGCCGTGGGCGTGCGTCCGCTGGCACTCGGCGAGCCCGTGCGCGAGGCGCTGCGAGAGCGCTTCCTGCTCTTCTTCACCGGCCGCAGCCGCTCGGCCGCGGACATGCTTGCCGGTCAGGTCGAGCGCACCCAGGCCGGCGACCACGGGCTCGCCCGCAACCTCGGCCGCACCGAGGAGCTCGCGCGTGCGACGTGCGCGGCGCTCGAGCGGGGCCGCCTCGACGCCCTGGGCGAGCTGATGAACGAGCAGTGGGAGCTCAAGCGCGAGCGCCTCGCCCACGTCCCGGTGCCCGCGATCGAGGAGCTCCGCGAGCGCGCGCTGGAGGCAGGCGCGCACGGGGCATCGCTGATGGGCGCGGGCGGCGGTGGCTACCTGCTCGTCTACGCGCCCGACCCGCAGCGCGTGCGCGCGGCGCTCGACGCCGAGGGCACCGCCGAGCTGCGCTTCGACGTCGACGAGCACGGCTGCGTAGCCGAGCGCACCGGCGATGGGGAGTCGGGCCACCGGTAGGGTCGGCCGCGGTCGTGCGGCCGTGCCGCTCTAACGGACCACCCGGTTCGTCGGCCGTCTGCCCGCTGGGCGCTTCCGTGCAACGCCGGATCTGCAACGAAACACCCAGCTTGCAGGACTTTCGCTTGATACAACGACGCCTGCACGCCGAGTCGCCGCGGTCAGTCCGGGGCGAGCGGGGGAACCAGGCGGTCTCCAGGGATCGCAGGGGCGAATCGTCCGGCCGCAGCGCGGCAACCGGACGTAGCGTCGATGAAGACAGTCGCTGCGGTGCCAGCCCGGTCGACGACCGGGCTGCGCCCTTCGCCTGAGCGGCGCGAGCCCGACAGCTCACCTCGTAGGCACAAACAGCACTATCACGAGGTGGCCAGAGTTGAACGACGCCTGCCGGGACCTTGGCAGCCACGAGCTGTGGAACGAGTCGCTGCGCCGCTCACGCGCCCGCCGCGCCGCGGCCGAGCAGCGCCGCGAGCTGCCGCTGCCCTCCCCGCGCGGAGCGTCGGTGGCCGCGGTGATCGCGCTCGCGGGTGCCACCACCGCGACCGTCGGTGTCGCGCCGGGGGCCGAGAGCGCCAGCGCCTCCGCGAACGTGCGCCACCGCGGCGCCGACGTGGCCGAGCTGCAACGCGCGCTCGGCGTGCCCGCCGACGGCGTCTTCGGAGCGCAGACCGAGCGCGCCCTGCGCCGCTACCAGCGCCGCCACCGGCTGACCGCCGACGGAATCGCCGGCCCCGCCACACGGCGCTCGCTGAGCATCGGGTCGGGCTCGGTGCTCAAGCGCAAGCGGGCCCAAGCCGGCCGCGGCAGCGGGTCCTCCAACGGCGCCGGGCGCTCGCGCCGCGCGGTCGCAGGCGGCGGAGTCAAGGCGCTGCAGCGCAAGCTCGGCGTTCATGCCGACGGCGCCTTCGGGCCGCAGACCGAGCGCGCGGTCAAGCGCTTCCAGCGTCGTCGCGGGCTGACGGCCGACGGCGTCGTGGGCCCTGCCACGCGGCGCGCGCTCGGGATGGGCGCCGGCAAGATGCTCAAGCGCCGCGCGGGCGGTGGATCGAGCACCGGCGGCCGCGCCGACGTTCTCATCCGGCGGATGGTCGCGGCGGGCAACCGCATCGCGCGCACGCCCTACCGCTACGGCGGCGGGCACGGCTCCTTCGACGACTGGGCCTACGACTGCTCGGGCTCGGTCTCCTACGTCCTGCACGCAGCCGGCATGCTGAGCGCGCCGCGCGCCTCGGGCGGCTTCACGACCTACGGCGACGCGGGGCCGGGACGTCGCGTCTCGATCTACACCACCAGCGGACACATGTACATGACCATCGACGGCCGTCGCTACGACACCAGCGCGCGCAGCAGCACCGGTTCGCGCTGGACCGACGAGCAGCGCTCGTCGGCTGGCTACGTGGTGCGCCACCCACCCGGGCTGTAGGAGGGCACGCGGGGTGCACCCGCGATCATCCGCGACGTGCACGACGTGGACCCCGGTCACGACGGTCGCTTTGCCCCCAGCCCGACCGGTTCGCTTCACCTGGGCAACCTGCGCACGGCGCTGATCGCGTGGCTGTTCGCGCGCTCGGCGGGCGCGCGCTTCACGCTGCGCGTCGAGGACCTCGATCCCCAGCGATCGCGCGCCGAGCACGAGCGCGGCCAGCTCGCCGACCTGCGCGCGCTCGGCATCGACTGGGACTGCGAGGCCCCGCGCCAGTCGCAGCGCACGGAGCGCTACCGCGAAGCGATCGATCAGCTGCTGCGCGCCGGCCGCGTCTATCCCTGCTGGTGCACGCGCGCGGAGATCCGCGCCGCGGCGAGCGCTCCGCACGGCCCGCTCCCCGAGGGCGCCTACCCCGGCACCTGCCGCGACCTGACCGCGGCCCAGCGCGCGCAACGCAGGCGCGAGGCCGACCGACCACCCGCACTGCGCCTCGATGCCCGCGGCGAGGTGGAGCGCTTCGAGGACGGCGTGCTCGGCAGCGCCGGCGGCCCGGTCGACGACATCGTGCTCCAGCGCTCCGACGCCACGCCCGCCTACAACCTCGCGGTGATCGTCGACGACGCCGATCAGGGCGTGGCCGAGGTCGTGCGCGGCGACGACCTGCTCGAGACCACGCCGCGCCAGCTGCTGATCGCCCGCCTGGTCGGGCTCACCGCACCGCGCTACGCGCACGTGCCGCTGGTGCTCGGCCCCGACGGCGAGCGCCTCGCCAAGCGCCACGGGGCGATCACGCTCTCCCGCCTCGCCGCGCGCGGCGAACGACCCGAGCGTGCGCGCGCGTGGATGGCCCGCAGCCTGGGGCTCGCGGAGGAGGGCGAGGAGCCCAGCGCGCCGGAGCTCGTCGAGCGCTTCGATCGCGAACGCCTGCCGCGCGCGCCGGCCGTGCTCGGGCTCTGACCTGCGCCGGGTGACGGGTGACGCCGGGCGTGAGCGCTTGTGGGCATCTGCACGAACGCAACAGATGGCCAGTTTCGGATCATCAGCTTGCAGGGCATCCCCGCGTGCGCCGATAGCCCGGAGATGTCGCTTTCGCGCACCCCTGCCGTTCTCTCGCTGGTCTTGGCCCTCGCGAGCCTCTCTGCCGGGTCCGCGCCCCTCGCCTCGGCCGCGTCCTCCGAGCCCGCGGCGGCCCCCGGCGAGCTGATCGTGCGCTTTGCACCAGCCGCGGACGCAGGCGATCGGGCGACCGCCCGTGTCGAGGCGGACGTCGACCTGGAGCGCGCGCTCCCGCTCCCCGGGGTCCAGCTCGTGAAGGTCGAACCCGGCCAGTCGGTGCCCGCGGCCACGGCCGAGCTCGAGCGCTCGGCCGAGGTCGTCTACGCGGAGCCGAACTTCATCCGCCGGCTGCATACGGTGCCCAATGATCCGCTGTTCCCGAACCTGTACGGACTCCAGAACAGCGGGCAGGCCGTGGACGGAGCCTCCGGCACGAGCGACGCGGACATCGACGCCCCCGAGGCGTGGGACATCACCACCGGCAGCGCACAGGCGACCGTTGCGGTGGTCGACTCCGGAGTCGATCTCGCCCATCCCGACCTCAGCTCGCGCATCTGGCGCAACCCCGGGGAGAGCGGTGGCGGGCGGGAGTCCAACGGCGTCGACGACGATGCCAACGGGCTGACCGACGACTGGCGGGGCTGGGACTGGGTCGCCGACGACAACCTGCCCGCCGACGAGAACAACCACGGCACGCACGTGTCTGGGACGATCGCGGCCTCCGGCAACGACGGGGTCGGGGTGACCGGCGTGAGCTGGAACTCGCGCGTGATGCCTCTTCGCATGCTCGACGCGGGCGGCAGCGGCAATGTCGCCGACTTGGTCTCCGCCTACCGCTACGCCGGGCGCAAGGGCGCACAAGTCGTCAACGCCAGCCTCGGCGGCTCGGGCTTCTCCCGCGCGGAGCTCGACGCCATCGACGCCGCTCCCGGCACCCTCTTCGTGGTAGCCGCCGGCAACGGAGGAGCCGATGGGGTGGGCGACGACGTGGACACGGCCCCCGAGTACCCGTGCGCCTACGCGGCGGCGAACATCGTCTGCGTGGCCGCCAGCGACCAGAACGACGGCTTGGCGCGCTTCTCCAACTTCGGCGCGGTCTCGGTGGACCTCGCCGCCCCCGGCGTCCGCACGCTGAGCACCGTCCCCGGCGGGGGCTACAGGTACTTCCGCGGCACCTCGATGGCGACCCCGCACGCGGCGGGCGCCGCGGCCCTGATCTGGTCCCTTGTGCCCGGAGCGAGCGTGACGGGGGTGAGGGCGGCCCTGCTGGGCGGCACCGACGCCAAGAGCGCGTTCACCGCAAAGACCGCTACGGGCGGCCGTCTGAACGCCCGACGCTCCCTCGAGCTCGCCGCGGCCTCTGCCGGGCTGCCCCTGCCCGCTGCGCCGCCACCGGTGCCCGCGACCGAGACCTCGGACCCGGATCCGGTGCGCGACGCGCCGCCGGCGGAGGCAGCGCCCGCACCCGCGCCTGGCCCCGCACCGAGTCCCGGCCCGGTGCCGGCGCCGGCCGTCGCGCTCGACCGCTCGGCTCCGGTGCTCTCGCTGGCACTCGCCTCGGCGCGCAGGCTGCGGAGGGTGCTGTCGCAGGGCCTGGCGCTGCGGGCGCGCTGCTCGGAGCGGTGCGGGCTGAACCTGAGCATGGTCGTGGACCGGCGCACGGCCAAGCGGTCCGGGCTCTCCCGCTCTCGGAGGACGACGGTGGTCGGCAGGACCACCGCGGTCACCACTCCGCGCGGCAGGACGATCTCGATCAGCTTTGACCGCAGGGCCCGGATCCAGTTGCGGCGCCTCCGTGGCGTGCACCTCACGATCAGCGCTGTGGCCGGCGACGGGGTCGGAAACGTGCGCCGCAAGAGCCTGCGTGTCCTCGTGCGCCGCTGAGCGGCTCCCACGTACCGCAAGGCGACCGGAATCAACGCGCCAGCGCCGCCAAGGCCCGCGCATCGCGCGGATCGATGCGACGCACATCGTGCAGCGCGTCGAAGTCCGCATCGGTGGAGATGATCGCGGGCGCCCCGATCCGCGTGGCGATCGCCGCGTGCACGGCGTCCCGAGGGTCGAGCGCGGGGTGTCCGCCGAACAGCTCCAGCGCGCGATCGAGGTCGGCGCGGCCGACCTCCTGCAGCGCGACCATCGAAGCCACGTCGCGTCCTTCCTGCACTGCGCGTGAACGGTCACCGAGCCTGCGGTTTCGCACGTGGACCACCTCCTCGACCGTCAAGACGGAGCTCTGCGCGACGATCGTCTCCGCTCTCACCATCGCCAGCACGCTCCGGCATGCCTCGCGCAGATCGTCGTCGCGCCCGAGGGCGTGCACGAAGACCGCGGCGTCCAGGTAGGCGGCGCTCATTCGACGCGGTCGTAACGCGAGAGGATGTCGCGCTTGACGTCCGCAGCGCTGCCGTGGTCCGCGGGCGGCCCGGAGAGGAAGTCCTCGAAGGCCTCCTCGCGACTCAGCGTGCGCTCGGGGTAAGCGATGTCGATCGCCTCCCGGATGAGGGCGGCGACCGACCGGTCGGTCGCCGCCGCGCGCCGTTCCAGGCGCGCGTAACGCTCTTCGTCGAGGAGCAGCTGCGTGCGGCGCGTCAGGCGAGACATGTGCATACAGTAGCATGTGTGTTCGACCCCGGACACTGCCCAACGACGAGCGTTGCCATCGTGGACTACGCCAACGACTCCACGGGGCTCTTTCACGCGGCCTTCGTCTATCCCACGCGCGCCGCGCTCGCGCGCGCCGTAC